>JADLHE010000303.1 GCA_020848965.1 Saprospiraceae bacterium | reverse complement strand
TAGCCGTCCTGTTTCGCCTTCTCCGCCACGAACTTCCCGGCGCTGATGGTCGGCACGTAGTAAGTGCCTTTTTGCTTCATCAAGCCCATGATTTCGTCGGTCATAAACGTGCCGTGCTCGATGCTCGTCACGCCCGCCAGCACGGCCCGCTTCATGCCCTCGTCGCCGTGGCAATGCGCCGCCACCGTGAAGCCGTAGTCCTTTGCTGCCGCAACGACTGCCTCGACTTCCTCTTGGCGGAACTGCGGGTTCAGGCCATTGGCCGCCACGCTGAGCACGCCGCCCGTCGCCGTGATTTTGATGAGGTCGGCCCCGTTTTTATAGCGCTGGCGCACGGCCTGCCAGGCATCGTCCACGCTGTTGATGACGCCCTCGTTGGGGCCGGGGTCGCCCATCAGGTCTTTGCGCACGCCGTTGGTTGGGTCGGCGTGGCCGCCCGTGGTGGCGATGGATTTTTCGGCAGTGAAAATGCGGGGGCCGTCCACCAAGCCCGCATTGATGGCATTGCGCAGCGACACGTTCACGCCACTGCCGCCGAGGTCACGCACCGTGGTGAAGCCCGCCATCAGCGTTTTTTTGCCAAACGACTCAGCGATATAGGCCATATCCGAGGGGTTCTGCCGGAATCGTTCCTCATAGCTCTTCGGGTTGCTCTCGCTCTCCACATGGATGTGCATGTCCATCAGCCCCGGCATCACCGTGCGGTTTTTAAGGTCAATGACCTTGGCATCGGCGGGGGCTTTGGCGTAGCCCTTCACCACATCTTTGATACGGTTGCCCTCCACGACGATGGTCATTTCGGACTTGGCCTCGTTGCTGGCGCAATCTATGAGCTTGCCGCAGTGCAAATAGGTCGTTTGCGCAGCTAAAAAATGGGCTGCCAAAACGAGGGCGAGGGTGGTGATGTTTTTGATGTTTTTCATTTTCATCTTGTTTTCATCGGGCTTCACCCGATGCTAATATATTGCGCCCTTTCAGGGCTTTGTCTATTGCGTAGCCCTGAAAGGGCGTGATATGTTAACATGGGGCATCGCCCTATGATGACGAACCGCATCATGATGACGAACCGCCCTATGAATCAATACTGCTCCTGCTCATTCGGAAAATCCTTCCCCTTCACATCAGCACAATAATGCTCCACCGCCCCCTTTATCTCCTCGAAAAGCTCGGCGTAGCGCCGCAAAAACCGGGGCTGGAACTCGTGCGTAATGCCGAGCATATCGTGGGTGACGAGCACCTGCCCATCGGCGTGCATGCCCGCCCCGATGCCGATGGTAGGGATGTGGATGCTCTCGCTTACCTCTTTTGCGAGGGTAGCGGGAATCTTCTCGAGCACCATTGCGAAGCAGCCGATTTCCTGCAAAAGCAGGGCGTCTTCTTTCAACTTGGCGGCCTCTTCCTCCTCCTTCGCCCGCACTTGGTAGGTGCCGAATTTATAGATACTCTGTGGTGTGAGGCCGAGATGCCCCATCACCGGAATGCCCGCCGATAGGATGCGTTTGATGCTCTCCGCAATCTCTGAGCCGCCCTCCATTTTCACGGCATGGGCGCCCGCTTCTTTCATGATTCGGATAGCGCTTTCGAGGGCCACCCGGCTGCTGCCTTGGTAATAGCCGAAGGGCAAATCCACCACGACGAGCGCTTTTTTCACGCCCCGCACCACCGAGGCGGCATGGTAAATCATCTGGTCGAGGGTGATGGGCAGGGTAGTCTCATGCCCGGCCATCACGTTGGAAGCTGAGTCTCCGACGAGGATAACATCCACGCCGCCCTCGTCGAGGATGCGGGCCATGGAGTAGTCGTAGCCGGTGAGCATGGTGATTTTCTCGCCCCGGGCCTTCATGGCCTGCAAGGTGTGGACGGTGATGCGCTTGACTTCTTTTGTTACTGACATTGGGTGAGGATTTGAAGATTCGAGGATTTGAAGATTTGAGGGAGCCGTGGTCGCATCCTCAAATCTTCAAATCCTCGAATCCTCATTCAAGACCGCCAAAGGTAAATGTTTCTAGCAATCCTTAATATTGCGGCGCATTTGCCTTTCACTAAGTTGGTTTTTGATGAAACAATTCCGAAGAATCTCACTCCTTCTCCTGCTCGCCGCCGCCCTTGTTTGGGTGCTTTCGCAATACGTCAGGTTGCCTCTGCTGCCAGTTCACCCCCATGATGCCATACCACAACATACCGCAGCGATACTGCAACTTGGTGCGAACGATTTGGACGCACTGCAATCCGAGTCAGGCAGGAACAGCCTAGCCAGCCTAGTGGCCAGCTCCGCTTTGGTACTTGACTTAACGGCTTACCAAAAGCATTTTGCACCTATTTTAATGCAAAAAAAACAGGCCGAAACACTCGCCCTGCTGCAGCCAACCCGCAGCCGTGGCCTCGATGTCCTCTTTGTTTTCGATGAAATGCGGAGCAACGACCTGGATGCCATATTGGGCAAAAACCGGGACTGGCGGGTGCGAAAGTCCATTTTCAAAGACCATGATGTTTTCACGGTAAAAACTGGAGAAGAAGAGTTTGCATTGGCTCGCTACCGCAACCTGCTGCTTTTCGCCCGCCATGCCTATTTGGTGGAAAATGCCCTGAGCCAGTTAGGGCGACCCGCCGATGCTATTTGCCGAAACAGCGGTTTCTCCAGCCTAACCAAAGGAGATTCCAAATCAGAAAACAGCTTGCCCATTTGGCTAAACCTCGCCGAATTGGGGCCCCAGTTTAGCCCGCTGCTCGACCCCGCAAATGTTCATTCAATGGACGGGCTAAGCAGTTTGTCCCGTTGGTTCCGCTTGGATTTGCCGCTCATCAACAAAGCCGCCACTTGGCACGGGGCTTTCAGTTTGGCCGAAGGCCACCCTATCATGGATGCCAACGCAAAGGGCAAGGCCCACTCTTACCAGCAAGCTTTGGCCGCTTTGCCCGACAACCTCGCCGCTTTTGCTTGGCTTGCTTGCAGTCGCATCACCGCCGACAAGGAAACAGGGCTTTGGCGAACCTACCTCGCACCTTGGGCTGCCGATGAGGTGGCCGTCGCCTACGGCGAACCCTTGGAGGCCGGCGCTTCGGAGCAATTTTTATTGATAAAAACTAAAGACCAAAAAGCGGCAGAAAGCAAGTTGGAAGCCCTCGCAAAACGGCTTGAAAGCTCAGAAGTAGCTGATTTTCAAGTGTTTAAAATTAGGCGTTTCAATGGACTTCCACTCGACAAAATGTTGGGGCTGAGCAGCCAAATGAGCAATCCCTATGGCACGGTGCTTGGCGATTATGTGCTGTTTTCCAACTCGAAAAACGGCATCGAGCGCTGGCTCGAAAAATACCTTGCCGGGCAGACCTTCGCAAAAAAAGCGGAATTCCTGCAATCGTTACAAGGACTGGAGGCTGCACCAGATGGCCTGTTCCACTTTTCCAGCGACCAAGCTTGGCCATTGGTTTCGCCACTTTTCAATGAAGAACTCTTGGCTAAAATCGGTCGCAACCCTTTGAATTTCAGCCAATTGACGGCTACATTTACCAGAAGCGGGAAAGTCTGCAACTTGCAATTTACCACTCCTGCCACCTCCGCAAAAGCGCAGGAAACGGCCCCAGCCAATATTCTTTGGAAGGTGCCGCTTGGCAATTCTGCAGCCATTGCCCCCGCCGTTTTCAAAAACCCGCAATCGGGCGAGGTGGAAATCTTCGTGCAGGATGCCAGCCACACCATTTACCTGCTTTCCAAAGCTGGCCGAATTCTGTGGCGACGGGACTTGGACGAACGAATCTTGTCCAAAATCTGGCAACTCGACCTGAACAGCGACGAGGAAACGCAATTCACATTCAGCACCGCCAATGGAATCTACGTGGTGGACCATGCAGGCGAGGACGTGGCGGGGTTTCCGCTGCGGCTCCAGACCCCGGCCAGCAACGGCGTCACGGTCATTGATTTTTTCAAAAGCCACGAGTACGAGTTCTTCATTGCCTGCGAAAACGGCTCGGCCTACGGCTTCGATGAGCGGGGCAGCCCAGTGGAAGGCTGGCGGCCAAAAACGGACATCGGCACGGTGAAGCACCCAATGACGCATTTTCAGGCAAAGGGCAAGGACTTCCTCGTGCTGCTCGACACGGCGGGCATGCTGAATGTGTTCCAGAAGAACGGCGAGTATCGTTTCCCTAAAAAAGATTTACAGGCAAAAATCCTGCAAGCCCCTGATTTTCAGGCAGATGGCGACAGTTACCGCATCGTTGTTTGCGATGAAAAAGGCCGGGTGACCGTGACGAACCTCGAAGGGGCGGGCTTTAACCTAGCCTTGAACGTAGGCAAAAAACAGTCCGTCAACTTTGCTTTTGACGACGTCATGGGCGACGACCGAAAGGACTACCTCGCCTTGAGCGGCAGCGATTTGGCGGTGTTTTTTTATGAAAAAAGCAGCTTTAAAAAAGGATTCAGCCATGCCTTCGAGCAGCCGCAGGACGCTGTTTTTACGGTGAAATGGGCAGGTCGTGAAAAAGCGTTGGTGGGCACTGTTTGCGAAGCAAAAAGCCAAATCAGCCTGCTCGATGGCGAGGGCAAACTGTTGCCACAGTTCCCGCTGGCTGGCACGACCAAGTTCTCCGTCGTTGATTTGCTCGGCGACGGCATCCCAGTCGTTATCACTGCGAACGGGGCGAGCGTGGTGGCGTATTCATTGGATTGATTGGCCTAAAACTGAATTTCCCACCGGAAGGAGTTGATATCATTGACTACCTCCTCGCCGACTTTTTTGAAGCCGCATTTTTCGAGCACCCTGTTCGAGGCAAGGTTCAATTGGTTGGTGTATGCCACGAAGTTTTTGATGCCAAACGCCTCACGTCCATATTGCATGAGACGGTGAGCGGCTTCGGTGGCCAAGCCTTTGCCTGTGAATTCTTTTGATAATGTATAGCCAATTTCCACATCGTTGTCCGGCTGAAAATGAAGATGCCGGAAAACGCAGTAGCCCATAAACTGTTGACCGTCAACAGATTCGATAGCCCATACGCCGAATCCGGGATTTTCGGCAGCGTATTTTGCCCATAGCGCCATACGCTCCCGAACAGGCGTTTCGTCCGTCACCACGGGGCGGATGAAGTGCATGGCAACGGGGTCGGATTGCAGGCGGTAGATGTTCTGGAAGTCGCCGTCTTGGATGAGGCGAAATGAAAGCCGGTCGGATTGGAACTGCATGAAACGTATTGGCTGGTGACTTGAAATAATGCCAATCTAGCAGCAGCAGCGTTCTATTTCAACAAAATTGGCCACAAAATTCAGTTTTTGAGCAAAACAGTAGTCTTAATCAGCATGTTATCCGTTTTTTGCAAAAAAAATCAAAAACCATATCAAACATCCCATGCTACTGGAACACCTCACCACCGCCCGCCTGCGGTTCAGACCGCTTAGCCTTGCCGACAAGCCCCGCTTGATGGGCTTCTTCAGTGATGCCATTGCTACCGAATTCCATTTCATCAAGACCGACCTCGACACTTATGCCGACACTTGGCTGCGCCGACAATTGGGCCGCTACGCCAATGAACAGGGCGGCCTCCACGCCGTCGAACTGCTAGAAACGGGCGAGCTGATTGGCCAATGCGGCCTACTCTACCAGTGGGTGGACGGCATCCCGAAATGGGAGGTGGGCTACCATTTTCTCCGTGAGTTTTGGGGCAAGGGCTATGCCACCGAGGCTGCCCAAGCCTGCCGTGATTTTGCTTTTGAAAACGAAATGGCCGAAACGCTCATCTCGCTCATCCACCCCGACAACCTGCGCTCGCAGGCCGTTGCGAAGCGGAACGGCATGACGGAATGGAAGCGGACGACGTGGCGGGAATTCCCCGTAGTCGTTTACCGGGTGAGGCGCTGGGAATGGGAAGCTTTTTGAGGTGAGGAGGTATGAGGTATGGAGGTATGTTTTGCCTCCACACCTTATACATTTTGCAAGTTCTTCAAAATCACGCCACGCACCTGCTCAGAAAGTGCATCCACGTTTTCCATGGTAAGTCCGGCAGTTTCGATGGGTTTGCTCCAAACGATACGCACCCTGCCCGGCCACATATCCAGCCCCTTCACCTTGGGATTCGAGATTTTTTCAACGCCTAAGATGGTCTGCACAGCAATAGGTTTGCCCGATTCGATGGCGATGCGGAAAGCACCTTTATGGAAAGGAAGCAACGGGTCGGGTGTGGTATTGCGGGTTCCCTCCGGGTAAATGAAAACGGAATAGCCCTCCGCCAAGGTCTTGTGCAGGTATTTCATGCTGCTGGAGCGGGAGGCCGCACTGGAGCGGTTGACCAATACGCAGAGCTTGCGCACGATGAAGCCAAAAACGGGCACTTTTACCAGCTCGTGCTTCGCCAAAAACTTATACACACCGGGGAAGGCACGGGCATTCATCATAAAATCGAGCGCCGTCTGGTGGTTGCTCACGATGATATAGGAACTGCGATGGTCAATGTTTTCCAGCCCCTCAATCTTGAACCGCACCAAAGTCAGCCCAAAAAACAACCTTGTATATATATGGTGGCTGAACCAGATGATATACTTGACCCAAGCCCTCGGAAAAACGAGGAAGGCGATATAGTACAAAGGAAAAAGCACCAGCCAAAGCAGGAAAAAAATAAGTATGCCGTAGATTGCCCAGATTTTTCGCAAGAAGTTCATAGTCGCTGTAATTGGCGGCAAAGGTCTTAATTCTTGGACGTTACACAAGCGACCTTTGACTTTAGTATTGCGAATGAAAAGAACAAGTCCAGATTGGCGGCCCGAAACCCGCCATCAAATCCACTCAACAAATGCTTAATATCGTAGTACTCGATGCCTTCACCGCCAATCCCGGCGACCTCAGTTGGGGGGGCCTGGCCAAGCTGGGCCAGCTTTCCATCCATGACCGCACCCCTGCCAGTTTGGTAGTGGAGCGGGCAGCTGAGGCCGACATCATCCTGACGAACAAGACCGTTTTGGACGCCGCTACCCTCGCCCAATTGCCCCGGTTGCGCTGCATCAGCGTATTGGCCACCGGCTATAATGTGGTGGATGTGGCTGCTGCGCAACGGCAGGGCATCACCGTCTGCAATGTGCGGGGCTATGCCGCCAACTCGGTGGCACAGCATGTTTTTGCGATGGTGCTGGCACTTGCCAACCGAATTGCGGAGCACAGCCAAGACACCAAGGCGGGCGGCTGGGCCAATTCACCGGATTGGAGCTACACCCTCACGCCGCTCTGGGAATTGGCTGGAAAAACGATGGGCATTTATGGCTTCGGCCAAATCGGGCAGCGGGTGGCGGACATTGCGCTGGCTTTTGGCATGAAGGTCGTCGCCCACCACAAGCACCCTGAGCGGGACAAGCGGCCTGGCGTGGACTTCGTCGGCTTCGAGGAGTTGCTGTCGCAAAGTGATGTGCTCAGTTTGCACGCACCATTATCTACTGATAATCAAGGTATTATAAATTCGACATCGCTGGCGCAAATGAAACCGACGGCGCTGCTCTTCAATACTGGGCGGGGTGGCCTCATCGTGGAAAACGATTTGAAAGACGCTTTGGAAGCGGGCATCATAGCAGCGGCAGGCTTGGACGTGCTCTCCCAAGAGCCGCCCCGCATCGGCCCCGATGGACTTGGCAACGTGCTTTTATCCGCAAAAAACTGCCTCATCACCCCGCACAACGCTTGGGCAACGAAGGAGGCAAGGGCCAGGCTGATAGCAGAATCCGTGGAAAACGTGCGGGCGTTTTTGGCTGGAAGCCCACGAAATGTGATTTGATTTTAGCGAGTTCCCACTACCTTTCCGCCCCATTTCTATGTGACTATGTTAAAAACAATCCTACTTCTTCTTCTCGGCCTCGTGGTGCTGCCCTTGGTGGCTTGGCACTCCGATGCGCCCCTTTCCTTGGAACAAAAGGACATGCTTTTTGCCATGCTCAAGCTCTATGCGGCGGTGGCGTTCTTGTGCTTTGTCATCGGTGAACTGACCCGAAATGTCAGCCAAGTGGACAAGCTGTGGAGCATCATGCCCATTGTTTATACTTGGTATTTCGCTTGGGCGGGCGGCTTCGATGCACGGATGACGCTCATGGCAGCATTGGCGACTGTTTGGGGTCTTCGGCTCAGCTTCAATTTTTGGCGGAGGGGCGGCTATTCTTGGATTCCGTGGGCGGGCGAGGAGGATTACCGTTGGAGCGTGCTGCGCAAAATGCCCTTGCTCAGTGGCCGCCTTCGTTGGGCGGCTTTCAATTTGGGGTTCATCTGCTTTTACCAACAAGGGCTGATTCTGCTGTTCACCCTGCCCGCCGTCATGGCCTGGCACGGGAAGGGACAGCCCCTCGGTTGGCTCGATTACTTGGCGGCGGCGCTGTTCCTCGGCCTCGTGGTGATGGAGACCATCGCCGACCAACAGCAATGGAACTACCAAACGGAGAAGTACCGCCGCATCGCAGCGAAGGAGCCACTGACGGGCGATTACGCCAAGGGCTTTCTTGACAAGGGCCTTTGGGCCAAAATACGCCACCCCAACTACGCCGCCGAGCAAAGCATTTGGCTGGTTTTTTACCTGTTCAGCGTAGCAGCCACGGGGCGTTGGCTCAACGGCGCAATGGTGGGGGCCGTGCTGCTGCTGATACTGTTTCAGGGCAGTGCCGATTTCAGCGAAAAGATTTCCGAGGAGAAATACCCCGCTTACAAGGACTATATCAAACGGGTGGGGAGGTTTTTCCCAAAACTGGGCTGATCTCCACGGATAATCGCCATTTGCCCACGTTTAATCAGCGTGCCTTCATCGGCGCAGGAACGAATAATAACCGCAATTAAACGCTTGTATAAATGCCCGTGCATTGGCCGTTCGGCCAAGCTAGATTTGTAGTGCATTCAATATTAATCACTATTAAATCGGGCATTTATGAGAACCATCCAATCCGCTGCAAATGCAGCACTGACAGTCGTTTCCAACAAAATCAATTATTTAGTTGAACATGTTTTGCCACACAAAGGCTATGGCAAGCGCAAAAAATATTTCTGGATAATATGCGGCATTTCGGTGGCCATATCCTACAATTCATGCGGCATACATTTCAATAAAAACTTGATTACTGCCGAGGCAAAGCCAGCCATAGCCGCTGCAATGGACAGCACTAAAATCGCCACGCCTTCCATTAAAGCATTGAACCAAAAAACCATCTACCTCACCTTCGACGACGGCCCAAACCGGGGCACTGCCAAGGTGATGAACTTGCTACAAAAAGCCAATCTGCCCGCCACTTTCTTCTTGGTCGGTTCGCATATACACGGCAGCCAGAAGCAGTGGGGCGAGTACCAAGCTATCCTAAAAAACCCAGCATTTGAAGCCGCCAACCACACCTATTTCCATGCAAAAAACAGGTATGTGCAATTTTATAAAAACCCCGCAGCGGCCTTGGAAGACTTCCAGTTGATGCAGGACAGCCTACAGCTTTCCACCAAAATCGGCAGGACGCCCGGCTGCAATACTTGGCGCACGACGGACATCACGGAGGACGTTGACCGCCGCTCCCGCAAAGCCGCCGACCTACTGAAATCCGAGGGGTTTACCCTCCTCGGTTGGGACGTGGAATGGAAGGCAAACGGCAAACAGCAACTCAAATCCACGGCGGCGGAATTGGCTAAGGAAATTGAAAAACAGTTTGCGGAGCGCCTCAACAAAACCGACGACCACCTCGTGCTGCTCCTCCACGACCAGCATTTTGTGGACAGTACCAACGTGCAAGCTTTGGAGGATTTGATAGTCGAGTTGACTGCCGATGGGTACCGATTTGAAAAAGCGGGCAATTACCCTTGCTTGTAAAAGATGCATTCGCTCCGTAAAATTGATGACGATAGCGAATTATAGTAATCGAGGTTTCTCGCCAACAACCCAAGGGGCAGCGCCCCGGAATATTTGTAGCTGGCAAATACCCACCTGTTCTGAGGGGCAGCGCCCCGGAATATTTCAACTCAGCTATTGCGGGGCGCTGCCCCTTGGAGCTGGCTTGGAACGGCGATAGCTACAAATAGGACGGGGCGCTGCCCCTTTTCGGATGAAATTTTAGCCGATTTTCTTCATCACGACAATTCGTTACAATCATTGAAGTTGAATAACCATTTGAGACCACTTTGATTACAAACGCCTATCAATCAACGCCTTGCAAACTCTTCATCCATTCTTCATCATCTACCACTTTATTAGAAAAACAGCAAATTTTATAGAAAGAAAGCAGCATAAAACAATGATTTAAAGCAGCCGCCAAACGAGCAACTGGAATTTGGTTAGGTGAATGCCGTTCTTATATCTTTGCGGGTATAGCAATCTGGTTTTGATGCCAAACTGGTACCAAATCTTTGACATCAAAACCCCAATCGGCATTCAATACATGACACTACAAATCAAAACACTCGACGAATACAAGCAAGCATGGCAGCGCAGCGTGGACGACCCGGAGGGCTTCTGGGCCGAGCAGGCCGCCAGTTTTCAATGGCACAAAAAATGGAGCAAAGTGCTCGAATGGGACTTTGAGCAGCCCGATATTCAGTGGTTCATCGGTGGCAAACTGAACATCACCGAGAACTGCCTCGACCGCCACCTCGCCACCCGTGGCGACCAAACGGCCATCCTCTGGGAACCCAACGACCCCGATGCACCTGTGCGCAGTTTTACCTATAAAGAACTCCACGCCGAGGTTTGCAGAGCAGCCAACGCACTGAAAGCCAATGGGATAGGCAAGGGCGACCGAGTCTGTTTTTATATGCCGATGGTGCCAGAACTGGCCATCGCCGTCCTGGCCTGCGCCCGAATAGGGGCTGTGCATTCGGTGGTGTTTGCGGGTTTCTCGGCCACCTCCTTGGCCGACCGCATCAAGGACGCCACCTGCAAAATGGTCATCTGCTCCGACTACAACGACCGTGGGCCGAAGCACATCCCCGTTAAGCAAATCGTGGATGAAGCCCTGGCGATGGGCTGCGACTCCGTCGAAACGGTCATCGTACACCGCAACACGGGCGACGCCCTGAAAATGGTGGAAGGCCGTGACAAATGGTGGCACGACGAGGTGGACCACCAATCCGCCGACTGTCCCGCCGAGGTGATGGACGCCGAGGACATGCTTTTCATCCTCTACACCTCTGGCAGCACGGGCAAGCCCAAGGGCGTGGTGCATACCTGCGGCGGCTACATGGTTTACACTTGTTTTACCTTCCGCAATGCCTTCCAATACAGCGACGGCGACGTCTTCTGGTGTACCGCCGACATCGGTTGGATAACCGGGCACAGCTATATCATCTACGGGCCGCTGTTGGCGGGTGCCATCTCGGTCATGTTCGAGGGCGTGCCGACCTACCCCGCCCCCGACCGCTTCTGGCAGGTTTGCGAAAAGCACAAGGTCAATATTTTCTACACCGCCCCCACCGCCATTCGGGCGCTGATGGCCGCTGGCGACCAATGGACGGAGCCTTACGACCTGAAGGACATCAAGGTACTAGGCTCGGTGGGCGAACCTATCAACGCCGAGGCTTGGCATTGGTACGATGAAAAAATCGGGAAGAAACGGGCGCCAATCATTGATACTTGGTGGCAAACCGAGACCGGGGGCATTCTCATCACGCCGCTGCCAGGCATCACCGACCAGAAGCCGACCTTCGCTTCGTACCCCATGCCCGGTGTGCAGCCCGTGCTGGTTGACCAATTCGGAACCGAGATAGAAGGCAACGACGTGGAGGGCATGCTTTGTCTGAAATTCCCGTGGCCCAGTATCCTGCGCACCACCTACGGCGACCACGAGCGTTGCCGCCAGACCTATTTTTCCACGTTTAAAAATATGTACTTCACGGGCGATGGTGCCCGCCGGGACGAAGATGGCCGCTACCGCATCATCGGGCGGGTGGACGACGTCATCAACGTCAGCGGCCACCGAATCGGCACGGCGGAGGTGGAGAACGCCATCAACGAGCACCCCGACGTGGTGGAGAGCGCCGTGGTGGGCTATCCGCACGACATCAAGGGGCAGGGCATTTATGCCTACGTCATCACGTCCATTGCCGTTGGCAACGTGGATGCATTCATAAAGGAAGTGAGGGACGTCGTTACCCGCATCATCGGGCCGATTGCGAAGCCGGATGTGATTCAAATCGTGCCGGGCCTACCCAAGACTCGCAGCGGCAAAATCATGCGGCGCATCTTGCGGAAAGTTGCTGAAGGCGATACCAGCAACCTCGGCGATACCTCTACCCTGCTCAACCCGGAAGTGGTGGACGACATCAAGGCGGGGGCGCAACGGTAGGTTATAAGGCGTTGGGGAATTCCAAGTCTAGTGTCGTCAATTTAGCACCAGTATTTTTAGATTGACGATTGTTGATTACATGATTACATGATTGTTGATGGAATGTTTGAAATGGAATTGATGATGGCAGGCAATCGGCAAAGAACTATCTGCCATCACATCAAAAATCAATCCGCCAAAGGCGTGATAATCAACAATCGTCAATTAAAACAAGATGCGGGCGCTAAGTTGACGAAATTATAGTTATTTGATTAAATGATTAATATTTCGCATGCAACAAGGTGTCAAGCCACCTTGGAGAATCGACGTTTCCAAGGGGGCTTGCCCCCTTGCATGAATCACCAAATTGTTATTCAAAAAACTATAGACTTTAAGTCGCCGCCTGATTTTTAGCCTCGACCAGTTTTATTTCAAAGCAAAACGAATGACAACAAGTTCTACATCCGTCCCCAAACCGTGGGGCATCGGCAAGGTGATCGCCGCCTCCAGCGTCGGGACGCTCATTGAGTGGTACGATTTCTACATTTTCGGCTCCTTGGCGGTCATCATTTCTACCCAGTTTTTTCCGAAGGACAACCCAACGGCGGCCATCCTCAGCACCTTGGCCACCTTTGCCGCAGGCTTCATCGTGCGGCCCTTCGGGGCGCTGGTGTTTGGGCGCTTGGGCGACCTTATCGGGCGGAAATACACCTTCTTGCTGACGCTGCTCATCATGGGCGTTTCCACTTTTGGCATCGGGCTGGTGCCCAATTACGAAAGCATTGGGGCGGCAGCCCCCATCATCATCCTCGTGCTGCGGCTGCTGCAAGGCTTAGCATTGGGCGGTGAATACGGTGGGGCAGCCACCTACGTCGCCGAACATGCGCCTGCCGACCGCCGGGGCTTTTATACGTCGTTCATACAGACCACGGCCACGCTGGGGCTGTTCCTTTCGCTCATCGTCATCGTGGTCACGAGGCAGGGCGTGGGCGTTGAGGCGTTCAATGATTGGGGTTGGCGCATCCCGTTTTTGGTGTCTATCGTGCTGATTGGTGTGTCGGTGTTCATCCGCTTGAAAATGGCAGAGTCGCCGATGTTTTCCAAAATAAAGGCCGAGGGCACGGTGTCCAAGAACCCGTTGAAAGAGAGTTTTGTGCACCGTGGCAATTTGAAAATGGTGCTGTTGGCGCTGTTTGGGGCCACTGCCGGGCAGGGCGTAGTGTGGTACACGGGGCAGTTTTATGCGTTGTCGTTCATTCAGCGCACCTGCAATGTGGAGTTCGTGCAGTCGAACTGGATAATTGCAGCGGCGGTGCTGTTGGCCACGCCGTTCTTCGTCATCTTCGCCGCTTGGAGCGACAAGGTAGGCCGCAAATGGATTATGCTGACGGGGATGCTGCTCGCCGTGCTTTGCTACCGTCCGATTTACAAGGCGATGTATGAAACAACCGATATTAAAACCAAAATCATTATTGATGAATACGCCAATTCAGAAAGTAGGCAACAATTTGAACCATTAACTGGCGATTCAGTATATACTAGAATAAATTCGGTTACCCTAAGCGATGGTTCCACATATAGTAAAACCCAGATTTACCGCTGGAACGATAATAAAGAAAAAAATAAACACCAAGAGAATATTTCAATAACCCTCTCTAGGAAACTTTTCTGGAAAATGGTGTTCCTCGTC
>JADLHE010000302.1 GCA_020848965.1 Saprospiraceae bacterium | reverse complement strand
TACGGCAGGTGAGCACACGGTTTCTCTGTATGCGCTGAATTCGCAATGCCCTATTGATACCGTAACCGTCCTAGTTCCAGAGGCGGACACCTTGGCTTTGGATGTGTCGAGTGGTATTCTTTGTGATGGTGCCAGCACTACTTCACTTGAATTTGAGGTGATGAGCGGCAAGCCTCCCTATGTCATTGAGCAGGTAAATTGCAATAACCCCGCACAGGTTTTGGCAACTTATAATGTAAATTCAGACTTCCTTTCACTGCCCGGTTTTGCATCCGGTGATTATTGCTTCCGCTTGGTGGATAGCTGTGTTACCAGCCTCGACCACCAATTTTCCGTCCAATATTTTCAAGATGATATAGACTTGGTTTTCAATTGCGACAATAGCTACACCCTCAGCGTGGATAGCTTGAACGCTGCGTACACATGGCTGGATGCAAATGGGAACACCATTGGCAACTCCCAAAAACTCAAGCTGCCCAACCCCAATATTGATGCTACCTACACCGTAAAAGTGGACATCGGCCAGTGCATCATCCAACGCAGTATAACCGTTCCGGCCACCGAAATCATCCCAGCTGTACAGATAGATGGCCCAGCTTTTTTCTGTCAAAACGATACGGTGACCTTGACTTTAATAACCAATGCAAGCAGTTTCCTGTGGGACAATGGCCTTCAAAGCCAAACCATTACCACAGGACAGGCTGGCACTTATTCTGCAACCGTGACGAACAGCCTTGGTTGCTCCGCAACCACCAAATTTGACCTAAGCCTCGACCTGCCCGACCTCGAAATTGAAGTGCTCAGCGGTGGCAGCGGCTTTGGGCTGAACTGTTTTCAAGACAGCAACGGTGTTCTGCGAGCGAAACCTACCATCGGGCTTGCACCTTTCAGCTATGTTTGGTCAACCCAAGACAGCACCGAAACCATCACGAACCTGAAAACTGGCACCTATACCGTGACCGCAACCGATGGCATTGGCTGTATTGATTCCACCACTATTGAACTGACAGAACCTGAACTTTTCGTGCCGGAAATCAATGTGAATGCGCCAAGGTGCTTTGGCGTTGACGATGGTTTTATTGAAGTGCCGACTTGGACTGGCGGCGTGGATGGCGTAAAGGTGAGGCTGAACAACGGTACAGCCCAGTTCGCCCCGGTCATGATTGACTTTTTGCCGCCCGGCGATTACCTCATATCAGTTAGCGATGCAAATGGCTGTACCGTCAGCAGGTTCGCTACATTTATTGCGCCGGAGCCTCGTTTCATGGAACTTGGCGACGACCTTTCCATCGAACTTGGCGACTCTGTTTTGCTGAATCCTCAAATTAGTTTTAGCCCAGTTGATTCGTTTCTGTGGCGCACCAATGACCCTCGGGCCATCACCGAACTATCGCCTTGGGTACAACCCATTGAAACCTCCTACTATGCACTAAAAATTTGGGACGAAAAAGGCTGCGCATTGGAGGATAAACTGAACATCGTTGTCAGCAAGGAACTGAACGTGTATGCCCCCAATGCTTTTTCGCCGAACGGCGATGGCTTCAATGACCTTTTCACCATTTACGCCCGCAAATCTGCCGTGCGGAGCATACTCAAACTGCAAGTTTTTGACCGCTTTGGCGAAAAGGTTTTCGAGCAAATGAAGTTCAACCCAAACGACGAACCGATGGGATGGAACGGCACCCTCGGTGGTCAACCCATGAACCCCGGCGTCTTTGTCTGGAAGGCCGAAATCGAATTCATTGATGGCCGGGTGGAAGTGCTGTATGGGGATGTGGTGCTGGTCAGGTAGTGATGAATGATGAATGATGAATGATGAATGATGAATGATGAATGATGAATTTGCCAAAAAAAGAAAAAGGCGACCTATTTCAGGTCGCCTTTTTTATTGGCGAAGGAATGATGATGGTCGCTCCATTCATCATTCATCATTTATCATTTATCATTAAAAAAAATCACATATTCGCAATCATCTCGTCGCCAAACTCCGAGCATTTCAGCAGGGTGGCGCCTTTCATCAAGCGGTGGAAATCGTAAGTCACCCGCTTCTTGGAGATAGCCCGTTTCATGCTCTTGAGGATGAGGTCGGCGGCTTTCGTCCAACCGAGGAAGCGGAACATCATTTCGCCGGAAAGGATGACAGAGGATGGGTTCACCTTGTCCAGACCAGCGTACTTGGGCGCTGTGCCGTGCGTGGCCTCAAAAATGGCGTGGCCCGTGATGTAGTTGATATTTGCGCCCGGCGCAATACCGATGCCACCCACTTGCGCAGCAAGGGCGTCGGAGATATAGTCGCCGTTGAGGTTCAGCGTGGCAATGACGCTGTACTCAGCTGGGCGGAGGAGGATTTGCTGGAGGAACGCATCGGCAATCACGTCCTTCACGATGATTTTGCCAGCAGCCACGGCCTCGCTTTGCGCAGCATTGGCAGCAGCCTCGCCTTTTTCATCCTTGATGCGGTCGTACTGTGCCCAAGTGAAGACCTTGTCGCCAAACTCCCGCTCAGCCAATGCATAACCCCACTCTTTGAATTTACCCTCGGTAAACTTCATGATATTGCCCTTGTGGACAATGGTCAAGGAAGGTTTTTTCTCGGCAATGGTGTATTCCAAAGCAATGCGAACCAAGCGCTACGTACCTTCTTTAGACACAGGCTAGATACCAAAGGAAGAAGAATTTGGGAAGCGCAGCTTCTTAACGCCCATATCGTTTTGGAGGAAATTGAGCATTTTCTCAGCTTCCGGCGTTCCCTCCAAAAACTCAATACCAGCGTAAATGTCCTCGGTGTTTTCACGGAAAATAACCATGTCAACGAGGTGCGGCTCCTTCACGGGAGAAGGCACGCCTTTGAAATATTGCACCGGACGAACGCAAGCGTACAGGTCCAATTCTTGGCGCAGCGCCACGTTCAGTGAGCGGATACCGCCACCAACAGGCGTGGTGAGCGGGCCTTTGATGGCCACGAGGTGCTCACGGATAACATCCAAGGTTTCGGTAGGACGCCCGTTGCCAGTCTGGTTGAAGGCTTTTTCTCCCGCTAAAACTTCTTTCCAAACGATTTTTTTCTTGCCTTTGTACGCCTTTTCAACGGCGGCGTCGAGCACCCGCACGGAGGCTGCCCAAATATCGGCACCCGTGCCATCGCCCTCAATGAAGGGGATAATCGGGTCATTCGGTACTTTTAATTTACCTTTGACAATCTTTACTTTTGTTCCGGTCATTTTATTGATTTTTTTGAAGATTTGAAGATTTGAGGATTTGAGGATTTGAATTGCAATGCTGCTAAATCAAATCCTCAAATCCTCAAATACCCAAATCCTCCCTCAAAAAGAGGCGCAAAGGTAAGCATTGGGTCATTTTAAACCATCTAATTTTTAGTGAATTTCAACATGCGTTTCCTACTTTTTTTGGCAGTATTCTCCGTGGTTGTTGCATGCAAAACCAAGCAGCCAGCCACAAACGTCGGCTCCTGCCAAACCGTCGGCACGGTAAAGGACTTTGATGGGCTGGACGGCTGTGGCTACCTCATCGAAATCAAAGGCGGCAAACTGCTGAACCCCGTGGTGATACCGGAAGGCTTCCGCTTCAAAAAAGACCAGACTGTTCGTTTTGACTACCAGGTGCTGCACGACATGGCCAGCGTTTGCATGGCCGAAAGCGAAATGGTGGAAATCACCTGCATCATGGATGCCAAGGCCAGCACCGAGCCGCTCGAATGCAGCAAAATCACCAATCCCTTCGCCGTGGAGTGGATGGACCAGGCCCTTGACCGCCACAACCCCGTCCGAATAAT
>JADLHE010000301.1 GCA_020848965.1 Saprospiraceae bacterium | reverse complement strand
GGACATCGAAAAGAAAAACATGGACTTGCTGAAACGATACGAGGAGCATGCTGTCAAGTATTATGACGAGTATGGTAGGTGAGTTCTGCTATTGTAGCAAACTGTTTAAATAAATGCCAGCATTGGTGCTGGCATTTATTTAAACAATTAGCTAAAATAGCCGCATTTACCTCCCATACTCGTCATAATACTTGACTGCATGCTCCTCGTACCGTTTCAGCAAGTCCATGTTTTTCTTTTCGATGTCCGTCAGTTTGTCCCGCACATCGGTGTAAAGGGGCATGTACCATTCCACGGCACTGTCGAAGACGTAGCGCATTTTGCGGTTCTTGAAGGAATAACCGTGGCGGGCATAGATGGCATTTCGCACTACTTCGAGGTCGCCTTTGTACATGTTTTCCACGTCTTTTTTATTCAGCAATTTCGTGGAGGCATTTACTTTTAATGCTGCCTCGGTAATGGCCTCAAATTCGCCATAAAAATCGTCGGGGACGGCTTTTTCAGAATATAGTTCATTGCCCCGCACCGTTTCTGGAAGTTCAAGCGCTGGGTCGTATTTAAACTCTTTTTTGGTCAATATGTATTCCCGCTTGGTCACAGGCAGTTTTTTATTATTGGCCGACCAACTACCAGCCACTGTTTGGTTTTCGGTATTAATTGCGAAGCTGAAAGCGCCGTCGTATTTATCATCGCCGGGTTCTTTTACTTCCGCTTTATAGGTTTTATTGTCCTTGTTTATTGGCCCCGAAAATGGCCGCATATTGCCCGCCACGATGCTATGGCCATATAGCATATTTGCAACCACGGAATCAATGGAAACGGTAATTTTATTGGAATAAGATGGCCGTTTTTTTTCATCATATTCCGATGCCTCAAAATAGCCGACATAATAGCCGCCGATGCCATCCGGGTTTTTATCGGCGGGCACCACAGCGGCAGCGTTTTCGGCTACGGACGCTTGCCCGGCGCTGTCAATTGCCGTGGAGTCAGCTGCATCGGCAGTGGCGGCCTCATGGGAGCCGCTGCCACCACAAGCCATTATGAAAATGGATAGCAGCAAGGGGAAAAAATGTAGAAATGTCTTTTTCATTAAGTTGATTTTTTATAAATGATGAATTCAGCAACGATTAAGTTTAGCACCCAGCCCAGCCATGCGACAACGATATAAACGTCCATGGGTTTTGGGTGAAAAAGGGCAACCAGCACGTATTTCCAAGCCCGCAAGGTGATGGCGGAAAGTGCCAAGGCAAAGCTACGCACCATCCACCGCTCGTGAGCCAAAAAGTCCTTTTTTTTGATGGAAACAACGGACATTGCCGTAAAATACAGCCACAAGATAGCCAATAAACAAAATGCTATTTGGGAACTTAGTCCACCGTTTGCATACAGGCCAATGACGAATCCTGTTGGCGCAGCCAGCAGCAAAGTCGTGCCGACATATACCCAGCCCATTATTCGGTGAACGGCTGGGTACGTCCTCCTCAGTTTTCCCGAAAACTGCGTGAACCCCGCTGGCAACACGAAAATGGCACTGAACGCATGGGCGAAAAAGGCCAGTCGGTAATGCCACATTGGCACATAATCCTGCTTGATGCGGAGGAATGCCACGTCGGTGTTGATGGGGATATACTGCAAGGTTATCTGCAACATCAAGTAGCAGAAAAACATAAAAATGGCCAACAGCAGGTACTGGATGGTTGCTTTCAAGCGTAGGATTTTCGCAAAGGTAATTGATGGCGAACAGCGGCAAAATTAGCGGTTTCTTTGGCCAATTGCTCAATGGTATCCGAATGGCTGATGCCCGTGCTTTTCAGGGTCTTGAACGAATGGTCTCCGCCCTCCATCTTCACCAGCGTGGCCAGTTTCAAGCCTTTGCAGACTTCTTCGATGAGGCCGAACTCGGCTAGTGTATCACGAGTGCCTTGCAGGAAAAGTTGCGGCACCTTTATGTCAGATAAGTGGTTGGCCCGTTCAGTACCGGGTTTACCGGGCGCATGCAGCGGGAACCCATAGTACACGATGCCGGCTACGTCGTTCAGCCCGCCTTCCGCCGCTACGTGCGAGGTCATCCTGCCGCCAAACGATTTGCCACCCGCCAACAGCTTCCTGCCCTTGGCAAGACTCGCCGCTTTTTTCACTGCTGCCACCACCGTTGGGTGGGCAACCTTTGGTCGGTCGGGAGGTCCACCGCCTTTTTCCATGTACGGGAAATTGTAGCGCAAAGTGCCAACCCCATGCGCCGCCAGCCGCTGCGCCAGTTCCTCCATGAAAGCATGCTCCATATTTGCGCCCGCACCGTGGCCCAGCACGAGTAGTGAAGTGGCAGCCTCAGGCAGCAGCAACAACGCTGATACCTCGCCTATTTCTTCGGATATGTGGATTTTTAATCGTTGTGGGTTTGCCATGATTGATTTTGGTTGTGGGGCGAAGGTAGGGCAATAGTAAGACACGCTCTCATCCTTAGTTTTTCACTTGATGTACATCATTTCACCCTGCCACCCAATCCTCTATCACAACCCCTTTCATCCTCGACAAATGCTTGGCATTGTTTGTCACCAATTTCATACCCTGTTGAATGGCCGTTGCACCAATCAGCAAGTCAAAATCCGAAATTAGTTCTCCTGAAAAGCGGAGACGGGCCTTTTCTGATGCAAAGGTTTCAATGGCAACCGCAAATGGAATTATCTGTATATTTTGAAGAAGCCGCTCCAAGCGAAGGCGTTTTTCCTCCAACAAGCTAGAGTCTGAACATTCGACTCCGTAACGCAACTCGGCAACTGTGACCTCGGAGATATAGCAGTTCTCCACGCCAACAGCTTTCACCTTGTCCACGATGCCATAGCGGTCTTTGAGCCAATAAACGATGATATTGGTATCGAGCAAGTATCTCATAGCGGTTCAATGGTCCTGCCCATTGTCCGGGCATTTTCAATGAGGGAAATCATTTCCTCTGCCGACTCTGGGAACTCCTTCCAACTACCGTTTACTTCATAAATCCATTCACTCGGCTTGGAGGAATTGGGCTGGTCGTTGTGCTTTTTTTGCGCTGCTTTGGCGGGCTTCAATGATTGGAGCAGCTTTTCGATGAGGGCAACTTTGTCCTCAAAAGATAGGTCTTTGAGCAATAACCAATATGCATTCAGGTTTGCTTGCATGGCAAAAGAGTTTTTACAAAAATATTGAGATTATCCGGAATCGCCAAGCAAAAACAAAACGAGGGCGCAGCCCCCAAGCCACGCCCTCGTCATACCTCCAAACCTCATACCTACAAACCTCACTGCCCCGACCAAACAGGAAGGCGTCCCGGCGTCCAAGGTGCCTGCGCTGCCTCCAACTTCCTATCCAGCGCAGGCAAATCCACCTCAACCAGTTGCTTCAGCTTGGCCAATTCGGCTTGGAAGAGCTTGCTGGCAATGGCCATTTGCTCCTTCTGCGTCGTGGTAGGTGCGGAGGACGAACTCCAAATATCGTAAGCCATGCCATAGATACGGTCGGCGAGCGAGGGCGCATGGGGCTTGTCAATTTTCACCGCAACGCCGTCGCCGTAGAAAGCCTTGTTCAGGTCCTTGATTTTCTGCTCCAAGGCTTTCACGTCGGCCAAGAGGTCGGTGGCGGGCTGTGCGATGGAATAAGTCGCTTGGCGAGCGTGTTTCACCACATCGTTCACCTCGCCGAGGAGGCCCGTAGCGCCGTTCCAACTGCGCTCCAAGTCTGCGGCCTTGCCGACGTAGGCTTCCCAAGCAGCCTTGTCCGTGGCGGGGAGGGTGCTGCCGCCGAGGGTGTTCAGTTTGAATTTTTGCGGAGCAACGAGTTCCGTTGCCGTACCGTTGATGACCTTCGTGAGGCTGACGGTGTAATCGCCGGGCAGCGCCATGCGGCCACCGTCGGGGTTTTCCCACGGGGTACGCTCGCCAGCGCTGAGGCTCACGGGAGCGGGCGAGGGCAGGCGGCCATCCCACACGAGGCGGTTCACGCCTTTTTTCCAGCCGGACTTGATTTGTTTTACAATCGTTCCTGCACTGTTTTTAATGGTGAAAAGCAGGTACGGCGCTTCCTCGTTCTGTTCGGCTTGCAGTTCCTCGTAGGTCGGGTAGCGCAGGTCTTTGCCGTCTTTGATGAGCTTTTTCTCCCGCTCTTGGCGCTGCTGCTTGAGGGTTTTCACCTCCTCTTTTACGAAGTAAGTAAACACAGTGCCCATCGGCGGATTGGGGGCGGTGAAGAACGAAGCGCCCTGAAAACCCTTGCCCGTGGCGTAGCCAATCGGCGTGGCGGCGTTGAACACGAGGCCGTCTTTTATCGGTAAAATGGCGGCCTGCTTCGTGGGCAAATCTGCCAGATTGCGGAGCGGCGAATAATCGTCCAGCACATAAAAGCCCCGCCCGAAAGTGGCGATGACGAGGTCGCTCTCCCGACGCTGGATGGCGATGTCACGCACGAGGGCGGCAGCGGGCAGGCCACCGCCGAGTTGCTTCCAGAACTTGCCGCCGTCGTTGCTGAAATAGCAGCCGAACTCCGTGCCGACGAAGAGCAGGTTTTTATCCACATGGTCTTCCTCCAGCGAGTAGGCGCTGCCCCGTTCTGGGAGGTTGTTGCTGATGCTCGTCCAGGTGCGGCCCTTGTCGCTGCTCTTGAAAACGTATGGCTTGAAATCGCCCCGCTTGTGGTTATTGAAGGCAGCATAGACCACATTTTCATCGTGTTGCGAAGCGTACAAAGCATTGACGTAAGTGAACTCCGGCACGCCGGGGAAACTGCTGATTTTCGTCCAAGTCTGCCCACCGTTCTCGGTGATTTGCACAAGGCCGTCGTCGGTGCCGACGTAGAGCAGGTTGGGGTTTTTCGGGCTTTCGCTGAAGGCGACGATGGCGCCGTACTCGCTCGTGCTGGCGTTCTTGGCCACGGCGTCCATGCTTTGCACCCTGCCCATCACGGGGAGCGTGTTGCGGTCAATTTGGCGGCTCAAATCGGGGCTGATGGCCTTCCAGGTATCGCCTCGGTCTTCGGTTTTGAACACCCGGTTGGCGCAGAAATAAAGGCGGCTGGCCTTGTGGTTGCTCACGGCGAGGGGGGCGTCCCAGTTCCAGCGGAGGGCGTCTTCGCCTTCGAGCGGCTTGGGCTGGAGCGTCGTGGACTCGCCGCTGATGCGGTCGTAGCGCACGAGGCCACCGTACTGCGACTGGGCATAGACGATATTCGGGTTTTCCGGGTCAATCTGGCTCTCGAAACCATCGCCGAGGCTGGTCATGTACCAGTCGTAATTGGCGATGCCGTGGCCGTTGCGGCTGCGGCTGGGGCCACCCATCGAGAAATTGTCCTGCGTGCCGCCGTGGATATGGTAGAACGGCAGGGTGTTGTCCACCGCCACTTTGTAGAACTGCGTGACGGGGAGGTTGGCCATGAACTTCCAGGTTTTTGCGCCGTCGAAAGTCTCGTAAACGCCGCCGTCACAGCCGGAGAGCATGTAGTCGGGGTCTTTCGGGTCAATCCAGAGGACGTGGTTGTCCACGTGCTTGAACTCCTCGCCGAGGTTGTCCCAGGACTTGCCGCCGTCGTGGCTGACCTTGTTGAAAACATCCATCAAATAGATGGTATTCGGGTCGGTCGGGTGCGTGAAAATCTCGCCGAAATAATTGCCGCTGAGGCCGGGGCTGCTCTGCTTTTCCCAAGATGCGCCCCGGTCATTTGTTTTGAAAAAACCGCCCTTGCCCTCTGCCGCCTCCACGGTGGCGTAGAGGATTTCTGGATTGCTGGCGAAGGCAAATTCAATGCGGCCCAACTCGACGCCGGGCAGGCCGTTGGCCGCTTTGGCCCAAGTTTTCCCACCGTCCACCGACTTATAAACCGTGCTGCCGGGGCCGCCGCCGACGTAGGTGAACACATGCCTGCGGCGCTGGAAGGCCGAGGCGTAGAGCACGTCGGGGTTGCGGGGGTCCATCACGAGGTGGTTCACGCCCGTGTTTTCGTCAATCAGGGATTTGCCGTCGGCGCCGTTGAGCACCATTGCCCAGGTCTTGCCGCCGTCGGTGGTTTTATAGACGCCACGGTCGCCGCCAGCGCTCCAGAGCGGGCCGATGGCCGCCACGTACACCACGTCGGAATTGCGGGGGTCCACGATGATTTTGCCGATATGCTCCGAGTTTTTCAGGCCCATGTTCGACCAGGACTTGCCGCCGTCGTTCGATTTGTAAACGCCGTCGCCGTAGTTCACCGAGCGCTGGTTGTTGTTCTCGCCCGTGCCTACCCAGACGGTGTTGGCATTGGAGGGGTCGAGGGTGACGCAGCCGATGGAAAAGCTGCCCTCGCCGTAGAAAATAGGCTCGAAAGTGCTGCCCGCATTGGTCGTTTTCCAAACGCCGCCAGCGGAACTGGCCACGTAGTAGGTGCTACGGTTTTGCGGCAGCACCGCAAAATCGCTGATGCGGCCAGAGGTGATGGCCGGGCCGACATTGCGCCACGTGAGGCCGAGGCCGAGGGTATCGAGGTAGTGCTTGGGTTCTTCTTTGGGCTTTTTATCGTCTTTTTTCTGTGAAAACGCTTGTGCGGAAAGTAGCAGCAGGGCTGCCAAAAATGAGATGGAAAGTTTGTTCATTTCAGTCGTTTTATTTGAAGGGGGCAAGGTAGGGAATTTTGAAAAACGGGTAGGCAATCCGTTGACTTAGGCCGTGCAAGTTTTCAATTTCTCTGCCTTTCATATTCTATTGCAAATTCCAAGACAAATCCACCGCTCTAAAAACCGAAAGCTATCAGATTGATTGTTATTTTTACATTTCAACAAATCCTGACCGCAATGAAAATCAAATCGCAAGCCGTAATAGTATTTTTCCTTTTTCTTGCTTCGGTGATTCATGCTCAGCAAGGGCGATTGGATAGCGCTTTTGGAGTGAATGGGATTGTACTGCATTCGTTCGACACTAGTTATCTGTCATATAACGCTGCGCAACAAATCGCCGTTCTGCCTGATGGTAAGTTCATCGTAGGGGGAAAACATTTTAGTTCTAAATTTCTTGCTCGATTTGAAGAAAATGGGGATTTAGACCTGAGCTTTGGCAACGAAGGAAGAATTTTAATAGGACCTGGCTGGCTGGCTTCCGACAATATTAAAGACATGGTAATTCAGCCTGATGGAAAAATATTGGTTTTGTTAGAATCCTCTCACTTCGATCCCGACCTACAAGAAATGTGGGATAAAACTTACATAATGCGCTTCCTTCCAAACGGCGATTTTGACGAAAATTTTGGTCGTTTGTCTTCATATTCGGATTACGGAGTAGCGAGAATAGAAACGGATTTTGAAGTCGTCCAAGGAAATTGCTTTCATTTACTGGCGGACGGCAAAATATTGGTAGCAGGGAGTGTAATGGCTCCCTTCAGTAACCAAAGAAAGAACTTTGTGGCTAGATGTAATGATGATGGCTCATTGGATTATAGTTTTGCAAATGAAGGAGTGGCTATATTTTCAATCGGGGGCAATTATGAGGAAATAAATCAAATGGTGGTTCAAGATGATGGAAAGATAATAATAGGAGTGCACACCACCGTATCAGGTTACAGAAGCTTTGGTTTTGCCCGCCTTAAAACTGATGGCAAATTGGACGCTGACTTTGGCTCCGATGGAATTGTGCCTTCGCAATTATCGCCACCTGGCAATTTTCATTTAAAAAACCTTGAAATTTTACCTGATGGAGCTATTATGGCTTGGGTTAATAAATCATTTTTCTCAAGTACAACAATTGATGTCGTTCGCCTAAAGGCAAATGGTAGTTATGATACTGTCTTTGGAAATAATGGGGTATTAACAATAACGACTGACAGTGCCGTTGTCGTTTCCAAAGTTCTGAAAGATGATGAGGGAAACTATTTTTTGGCTGGATATTATAAACCTGATACGATACAGTCTGGCGGCGACCCAGAGGATTTTACATTAACTAAATTGAATGTGGATTTCGGCGTGGTTAAAGAATTCGGGAATTCAGGCATGACTTTGACCGATATATTTAATGGGACAAATGACCGTGTCGCCGATGCTGTTTTAACGAAGAATAATAAAGTCATTCTGGCTGGTTTTGCCTCCACGATTTATTACGAAGCCAAACTCACCCTCGCCCAATACTTCGGAAGGGACACCATCGTAACTACCGACACAATTACCACCCCCCCACAAGACTCCCTCATCCTCAACGAAAACGGCCTCACCATCCTTCCCAACCCCGTGGGCGAAGACTTCCAAATCTGTTACCCATTGGCTGAAAAATCCATCATTACCATTGATTTATTCAACAGCGTCGGTGAGCTATTGTATTCGTTTCTTACAAAAGAAGTAAGGGCGGAAGGCCAGCACTGCGAGCAGTTCACCTGGCCAAAAGGCATCATTGACAAGGGCGTGTATTTTGTGAAGGTTTATGGAAGAAGATTCGCTTATAGCGGCAAGATTCTTAAACCCTGAATGAAATATCCGGTTCTTTTATGCTTTTTGTCCCTAAATGCGCATATTTGTAGCATCCTTTTCATCAAAAAAAATAAAATGAAAAAAACAGCCATCTCTAGCCTGCTCTGCTGCCTCGTGTTTTTCGCTTGTTCCAAAAAAGACGATGATGGCGGCACAGTTTTGCCCCCAAAAGAACTGCACGTCAAATTGAGGATTGAGGGAAAATATTTGCAGGACAACGAGCAAGGATGGGTTGTCTTATCAGGCCCGGATGGCACGGCTCTTACTTGTCAGAACCTTCAAAACGGGACGACCCTTGAGCTTCAAAGCCCCGACCCGTTCTTTGGCGATGATTACCACCTCACGCTGGTGAAAAAATCCTTTCTTCCTTCCGACGAGCCTGGCTATCCCGCATTGGAGCATGTCTCGCTGGAAACTTTTGCGTTTATCCAGCATGACAGCTTGTCGCTGGTGATTGCCGAACCGCAGGACATCCCTCTATTATACCCACGTGCCTACGTCAACCTTCACAATAACACCGGCACTTTGGAGAATTTCGTGGTCAGTTCAACGCTGACAGCTTACAAGGGCGACCATTGGGATAATCCGCATTTAGTCGGCATGATACGGGAGGCTGGCGATGTTTACCTCATTCTCAAAATAGAAGGCGAACAGGGGTGGCGGCATGGCTTATTTGAAGAAGTGCCTTCCAATACGACCGTTGATATAAATACTTCCCAAATGGAACTGATACCGCTCTCAATTGTTCAGGTTCCCACTGGTTATGAATCCGATTTGGGCATTATAGGTATTCGAGACTGCGCCATGAATGAGTTCCTTGCGTTGCAATGGTACACGAGCGATATAGACGGCTTTATTCCCGCCCGCTATTCGGAAGGTATATTCGACAAATTCCGCAGTATAGTCACCTTGAAAAAAGAGGATAAAGCATTTGAAATGATAAAACTGGGCGGCCCCATTACGGAATATATGCCGACACCGCTTGGATTTAACGTTACCAATCAGAGCATTCAAGATTTTGAATTAAGCCTCCCCAATGATTTCACCACTTTTGAAGCCGATTGGGCACACGAACTGGCAGGAACCGATGTTTACAGGACCGCCAATTGGAAGGTCTGGTCTGCCTTCCCCGCTAAATTCATAGCACCCAATTTGCCGGACTGCCTTGCCGCTGAAATGGATTGGCTGCACACCTCCGACTTTAAATTATCCACGGTCAAAGAAAAACACCATAGTAGCTTAAACGATTTTTCAAGCTATTTGGATTATTATCTCGCCCATTATCGAGACCCAATTGGTTGCGGGCAATATGGCTTTAATGGTGAGGGCAGCCTTGAGACGAAAACCAAATTTTTCCAATAAAACTGGGAGAATAAATATCCAAAAGCGATACGATTGCTCAAAGCAATCGTATCGCTATCAGCCCACGCTCATCATTGTTTCGTAATGATTTCAAGGCGGCCATACGGTGGTTGGCTGTTGGTATTGCCGTTCGATTCGGGATAAAGCTTTTCGTAGAATTCGGTGGTGGAGCGGGGCGGGTCGTAGCGGTAGCCATTGCTTAGGCTATAAGTCAATGGATTCGATAGCGTACTAAAATCATTCATCAGTTCGGTCGGTAGCGTGGGCAGGTTGAAGCTGAAACTGTTCTTATTGGGCACACGCACCTGCCAGTTTACCTCCGAGCCATAGGTGAAAAAGACGGCAATCTCGCTTATGTCATCGTCCGTGCTAATGTCGAAACTATTGGCCGTGGCATTTACCTCGAAGTCGAAATTGGGATAAGTGAAGTTCGTCTCCACCGCATCGGAGTAGAAAGAGGTGGAAAAACTGTGCCCTGAATTCGGCAGTTGGCCGCCGCAATACGTGAAGTATTTATTGAAAACACCTTGGGGGATATATTGCTCAGTTTGGGTTGCCGGAATGTCATAATCGAAGGAAATGGGCAGGTCGTAGGTTCTGTTATCGGCTGCGGCCACCCTGCCCCCGACGGCGTAGTACGCAACGCCTTTTTCACCAAAATCAATGATGGTAGGCGAGGGGATGACGGGCAAATCGGCGTGCTGCGCATAAACCGTTGTGCCGGTCTGCATTTCCGCATTGTAATAATAGCGCACTTGGTTGTCGAGCAAGCTCTGGTAAATGGCCAAGGTCGGCATGGTAAATAATTCATGGAAGAGGCTGAAGCTGGCCCGAAGGCCGCCGTTGAATTCCTCGAACAAAGCCCCACCTTCAGCGCTGGAAGTAATCTTGGGCCAATCCGCCACCTCCCCCGTGCCTTCGATGATTAAAGCAGCCGAACCCGGAATCAGGGTGAAGGGATTATGGCCCAGCGTCCAGGTGCCGCCCACGGGCGTTTCGGGATAGCTGTTGAGAAAGAGGGTAGGCGGATTCGGGTCGTTCGTCCTGTTCTGGAAAAGCGTCGCCGTAAACTCGGTGATGCCCTCCTCCTCCGTCTCCAGCGTTATCGTCGTATCGTTGGTGATTTCCTTGTAAGCGAGCAAAGTGCCATCGGCCTTGGAGGCGATGACGTAAGCCGATTGCGTGGAATTGTCCAAGTAAATTTGATTGACCTTTATCGTCAGCAAGGTGGTGACGGTCGGCAGTTTGGTGCCATCATCGTCTTTGCCGCATGAGAAAAACAGCGCCGCAAGGACGACCAATAAAAGCGTGGTAATTTTTTTCATTTTTTGTTGAATTTAGTGAAGGCTCAAAATTAGCAAATTGTACGCCGGAATGCTACTCCGGTCGGGCTTCACCGGAATGGAGTTCCGGCGCATATTTGGGGGTTCCGGCGTAGGCTAACACACGTTTACTAAACCTGTGAGGTTTATAAACGTGACAAAAAACTTTGTAGCTTAAACAAGCTAATATTTTGCATTACCCAAACTCCTGTTTTCGAGAATCGCAACATAATTAGCTTACAGCGCATTTACACTCTTTAATGGATTAATATTATTTTACTCACACTGCCGCCGTTTTCAAAAATGACATTTACAATATAGGTGCCTGCGACAGGAAAAGTGGCAGAAAAATCTTTTGAATTGCCCTTCAATGGCATACTTTCCATCAATTGGCCATTGCTACTATAAATATTTGCGAGTATTGGGGTTCCAGCGGTTTTGCTTAATTCAAAATATACTGTGCCAGTTGAAGGATTCGGGTACAGGTTCAATTCTTGGGGAGACGTATTCGGTTCCTTTGTATCGCTAGACCCGTCTGGGTTAATGATATAAAGCTCTTCCCCAACTTCTAAACTAAATTGGTTTGTAAACACTAATTTATCTTTATAAACTTTAAATTTGGCACTACTTATAATTGCGACATAGTCGGCATTGTCTGCCACCATTTGATGGCTGCCAGCAGTTGTGCCATCTGTAAGCCATAAGGAAGGCACGTCATTCATATTCTGATTTGAACTTATCAGGTAAAGTAAATCGCCTACAAGAAAAAATCTGCTTTTCCAATGCCTATAATTCAATGCAATTGACTGTGTGTTTTCAACTGTGCCATCTGATGAATAGAGCGCATTGTTTAACAAATAGCCTGACGAATCTTTGTATGCGTAAAAATAAAACTTGCTTTGGGAAGGGCATTCAAAAAAGCCAACAGGGTCATCATTTTCACCTGGCACAAGGTCTTTGAAAAGCTGTGTCCCTCCAAGTTCCCCATCTGAAACATAAAAGTCCCTTTCAGTTGTAGTGTAATCATCCGCCATAAAATATAGCTTATCCTGGAACTTGAAGAGCTTGTCTCCTGGAATGGGTATGGAATAGTCCGAGCTATCCAGTAATACCGTGTTTTCAGGCGTTCCGTCCGTACGCCATAGCCGATTTTTTTGCATGGGTGGTGTACCGATAAAATATAGCCACCCTTTCATTTCTACGAAGTTATTGGCTGAAAAGCCACTGAATTGTGTCAATTTAACTTTACCATTCACGGTTCCATCCGATTTGCAAAGACTTGTTTGACCCAAACTGTCAATTTCGTTAAAGAAAACTTCATTGTTGTAAATGACGAAGGGGTTTGTTGCTCCCAAATTCTGAAAGTCACCTAACCTATAAGTTCCAGTAGTTGTTTTATCGGTTATCCATAATTCGGGACCAGAGCCGTCATTTATTACGAACAGGATTTTGTTGCCCATCGGTGTAAACCCGTCTATGATGGTACCCCATTGAGAAGGGAATTCTTTCAGCAACATGGTCCCGTCTGTTGTTCCATCTGACATCCAAAGCTCATCAATAACAGTTCCTTCTCCATATAGGAACAGTAACTTGTCTCCAACAACTCTCAATTGATGGGGATATGTGTTGCCCGTATTTGCTTGCTCGAAAGCCTTCACCAATTGTGTTCCCGCTTCCGTCCCATCCGACACCCATAGCCCAACGCCACTAGCCCCGTTGGCTCTAAAATAGAGTTTGTTATTAAACGGAGTCAATTCGTATATCCCAGGTTCGGCCACTGTATTGATGGTGCTAACAAGTTTCGTTCCTTCGCTTGTTCCATCTGTTGACCATAAAGAACTATAAGAACTTGTAGGGTCGTAACTTTTAAAATACAATTTACCATTCAACTCTATAAATGGTTTTTCGGCGTCGTCAAGGTACGCCGTTATGTTCTTTAGTTTGTAAGTACCACTTGAAGTGCCATTGGATTTCCATAGCCCACCTACATCGTTCTGGAAATCATAGGAACCAAAATAAAGGTAATCTTTAAACTCTGTCAAATTGCCGATATTGGCCGAAGCCCCTTGCACTGGATTTATATTTTTTAGTAGGAATGGCTTGGGTAGTTGTGCATTTAGATTGGAGCAGCAGAGCGAAAAAAAGGTGATAAAAAGGAAAAATGGTTTCATGATTTAGAGAAGTTTATTTTTCAAAAGGCTGGCCACAAGAATTGTCGCATTCCGAAGGAGCCTAGTGAAATAAATGAACCTTGCAAAATTACAAGATAATTTTTAAAATGATGATTCTATACAGCACTGAACCTTAGAATGGATGGAAATGAACGGCACTTCCCCTTGTTATTCCGTAGGAATACGTCCACGCAACACAGTCTGCCAGCCCCTGCTTCCCCGCTCTAAAATCGCTGCGATTTGGGAAGCACGAAAGCACGGACTGGCAGTCCGTGTTACTCCCTCAGCTCGCACGCACCACCAGCTGCACTTCCGGGCTAGTGTCCGTGCCCTTCTTGCCATAAACCAGCAGCCTGGACTCGCCGCTGGGCAGCCCTTCCACCGTGAACAGCAGGGTGTTGAACGCATCAATCATCACCCATTTACCCTCCACCATCAGCTTCACGATGAAAAAAGCGCTGCCTGCCCGCTCCTCGATGCGCACCACCGCCGTGCCGGGGTTCGCCCCCGGTTGCATGAACTTCGCCTTGAACTCGCCGGGCTTGTGGGTCGTGGTTTCCTCCTTGTTCAGTTCAAAACCGCTGAGGCTGGCAGTGTAGCGGTCGCCATCGGCCACGAAGAGCACATAGGTGGCCAGTGTTTCCAGCATCTTGCGCAGGTCCTTGATGAGCTTGTCCAGCGCCTTGTCCGTGTTCTCGCTGCGGTCGGCCTCCGGCACGATGGCTGCTTCTGCCGCATCAATGCCCTTCTTGAAATCCGACATGCTGATGGGCGGCGACGGGAAGGTGCTGGCATTGGTGCTCATGCCGCTGTGGGCGGCTTTGGCGTAGGTGATGACGGTGGGGGCGGTGGCTTTTTCCGACGGTTGAATGATTGAAAGCTTTTTTCTTTTAGCCATGATAATTGAGTTTTGCAGTTAAAAAATGAGTTGAATGATTGCATGGAATTCCATCGTTCGGCACGGTCTGCCGAATGATGGCACGACTTGCCGAATTACGGCGTGCGCTGCCGAATTACGGCACGACTTGCCGAATTACGGCGCAACTTGCCGAATTACGGCGTGTGCTGCCGAATTACGGCACGACTTGCCGAAATGTGGCAGCACTTGCCGAAATTCGGCACAGCCTGCCGAAATGTGGCAGCGTTCGCCGAAATGTGGCAGCAAAAATTTTGGCTTTCCCGTTCTGTTTGTCGCTCTATTGTATGTCTGTGTGTTTGGTTTGGTGTTTGGGGGTGGGGGGTTCAACGTCGGCGAGGTTCAAAACCTCGCCGACGTTTGGGGAAATCCATACTTAATCCAAAACGGTGCGCTCCGTCACCCATTTAATATACCTTGGATACCAAATCAAGGAATATAGCCCCAAAGTAATCACGGTCAGAATCCACCAGAAAATCCACATGCCTATCAACTCTCCACCGCTTCCGATAAACTTTAATCGCCGTCCTTGAAATAGCGTATTCCTCGCTTTCCATTTATGGAACATGCAGACCGCCCACGGCGTGGCCAAGCCAAATGTGAACAGACTGATGAGGAAAGCCGCTATCCATGTTGCGATGAAATCACGGGCTGCACCTTTTCCGAATTCAAATGTTTTCATGATGCTGGTATTTACTGTTATCGTTTATTTTTTACAAGCAGGGAGCGGGTTTGAACCTCCCCGACCTTTGGCGCCCTTGTGGCGTGGACGGTTCCCTACGGGATGACAAAGGGACGCACCGTGCAAGGCCATTCTTTCCAAGGTTCGGAACGGTACTTGGCCTATTGCTTGGACAATATCCCGTTCCGAACCGAGGCCAGTTTGTCAAAGAAAAGCACTTCCCCTTGTCATCCCGTTGGGAAACGTCCACGTTACGAGGGGGCGTTGCCAAAAGGGTGCAAGGACTCAGTGATTTGAGTTCTGTTAAATATGCTTGCAAGAACTGGAACTTGGAAAAACTGGTTATTACTATTGTCGTTTCAGTTCGTCTATTAGCCAAATTAATTTTTGCCTTGCGACTCCAATTATGTCAATATAAGTTCTAAATTGAACATCATCCCTCTCGTTATGAGAACTGATGTTTTCCTTCACTCTTCCACCTAATAAAATAATTTCTATCTTTTGACTGTGGTAGTAAGTGTTCAAGTCGTCACGATACTCGATTGCTTGTTTTTCGGTGCCTCTGTTGAGTGTAAAATCCGGCCTCTTAAATTCAATCAAACAAAGTTTTCGGCTTAAATTACGACCAAATAGTAAGTCTGGTCTGTTGTCAGGATTGTCGCCTTTATACTTTTTACCTAAAATTTTTTCAATCGCTTGCTTCATTCCTATGTCCGAAAACATTACGGAATAGTCGTCACCCAATAACCAAGTGTTATTTTCAAATGCTTTATGAATCGTTTTTTCAAGGGTCTTAGGATTGTCAACCAAGAGATTTAATTCGTCCAAAAACCTAAGCCTGTTTAATGCTTGACTTGTTACAATACTCATTTCTAAAAGTCCAAATTCTGAAAGAGCGTCTGCAAACTTCTCTATATCTCCATCACGTGTATCTTGAATGTTTTGAATTATGTCCCAATAATGGTCTTTCTCCATTGCCGAAACAGTTACAGAAATGACCGTGTTAATTCTATCTTCCGTTTCTCCATAGAACTTCTCAAGGACTTTGTAAAGTGCTTTTTTAGCAAATGGTTGTTTGTATTCAGGTAATTTTTCTAATTCCTTATTGATTTTTCGTTGATACCTGGCTCTTGCCATTCTCATATCCGTTACAAAAACTTCATCAACTGAATGTTTCAATTTTTCAGTTGTTTCAATTGTGACCTTCTGATATAATTTACTATTGTCAATTACTGCCCCGAAATCCGCTGTTATGTCTTCTTCTAAATCATCACAAACTAACTCTCCATAAACTCTATTTTGTAATTTTTTCGGTATTAACTCATCATCTACCAAGAAATTTTGCGGTCTTCCAATGATTTTATTGTTAACTCTCACTGCTATTCCGGCTTGCTTAACTGGTCTTTCTGTTATTGTGTAATTAAGTGTTGCCGTTTTTCCATCTGGTAATTCGATTTTTTCAGAGTATGATTTTCCTTGTAAGTCTAATACTCCAACACTCTCTCCGTTAATCGTTAAATTAAAATCCGTTTCACGACCATAATCCCTAATCAACAATTCTTTAAGTCTATCAGGGTTTGGGTAATTTAGATTTTGATTAAGTCCTTCAAGCGTGATTGTCGTTCCGTGTAGTTTTTCATCACAATCTTCAACTGTAATTGGTAACGGAACTTTTTCTAGGTCATACCCTGCTTTTGCTAATTCGTCCTTATTGATAATGATAATTGTCTTTTTTCCTGCTGCAAAAGTTTCAACTTTCATTTGAGTAGCAACCATCAAACCTGCAAATTTTCCAATTCCTTTTCGTCCCTTTCCTTTTCGTTTTTTTAAAAATGAAATATTTCCTTTTCTTGAGGTGCGACTGTTAGCGATATTTAAATATTCATTTTTTACTTCTTTTTCTTTCATTCCAGAACCGTTGTCTTTGATAATGATTGTTGGATTCGGAGTTAAGTCGTCTGGGAGAATAATCTCTACGTTTTCAGAATCAGCATCATATGAGTTGTCTATTAGTTCCTTAGTCGCTTCTTCTATTGAGCGGTATGTTTCACCGAGCAGTTCGGCTAGTTTTGGGTCAACTTTAAAATGTGCTGATTTATACATAATTTCTTTTTTAGTATCGTTTGTTGGCCTAGTCCACAATTTTCTGATTAGCGCAGCTTACGGAATGAAAACGTCCTGATAATAAACACGATATCATCCGTACAAGCAACAGTCCATCATGGATTTGCATCCATATCAAAAGCCTTAGCCCCGCCCTTAGCCAAACAGCCGCAAGCAGTGCGCAGCAGGGAACCCCCTGCTATCCAGCATCACCAAGAAGCGCATCCCATCCCCACCTTATAGTATGTGTGCAAAAAACAAACGGGAAGAAAAGAAATCTTGCCATCTGTTTGGGTGTATGTGTTGGTCAATCGGAGCTGGGAGGCTCTTTAGTTGGCGCTAATCTAGCAGGAAAAATACAAGAAACAAGCACTGATTTTGAAGTGGTAGGAGGATTTTACGGAACGGTAGCAAGCTGTTACGGAACGGCGGTTTTGGAGGGGCGAACGGCGGTTGCGGCGCAAGGGGAGGAGTCCTTGAAACACCCCTAAAAACGTCGGTGCAGGCATTGCCCAGCACCGAGGTTTTTGTCTTGGTTATTGCAAGAACTGAGGCACAATGTTACCTTTTTTTTCGTGAAAGGAATTAGGCGGTACTCAATTTTTTATGAGAAAGGACTCCATTTTCTAATCTAATTCCTAAAACAATGCAAAAAATTTCCAAAGCAAACATGCAGCCGAAAGGCCACCCCCGAAACTCCATTTTCCAGCACCTGCTACTGTTGGTGCTGCTCCTCGTTTCCACTGCTGACCTGGCCTTCGGGCAAACTAGGCTCTGGGGACTGACCTCTGCATTAGGAGGGGGAGGAGGCAATGGGGCGATTATTGGGGTAAACACCGACGGTTCGGATTTTGAGGCATCGCCTATTCTGTCGGATAACCGGGGCCAAAATCCGCTATACAGCAACTTATTGGCGGCAACCGACGGCAAGTTCTACGGCATGACCGTCTATGGTGGCAATTTTGGCGCCGGGGTGATTTTTAAATTCGACCCGGCCGGCGCTGGCTCCTACAAGGTATTGCACGATTTTGATAGCTCGAACGGAGGCTATCCCAATGGCAGCCTGGTGGAATACGGTGGCAAGTTCTACGGGATGAGCCAAGGTGGCAGTTCATTCGCCGGGGTAATCTTTGAATTCGACCCGGCTGGCGCTGGCACCTACACAGTACTGCACGAATTTGATTTAACGACCGGAGGGTCTCCTTCCGGCAGCCTGTTGGTATCCGGTGGGAAACTTTACGGGACAACCAGCTATGGCGGCAGTTTAGGCGCTGGGGTGGTTTTTGAATACGACCCAGCTGGCGCTGGCACCTACACGGTTTTGCACGAATTTGATGGCACGACCGGAGGCTATCCTTTCGGCAGCCTTATCGAATCCGGTGGCAAGTTCTACGGGATGGGGCAATCCGGTGGCAGTTCAGGCGCCGGGATGTTTTTTGAATACGACCCGGCTGGCGCTGGCACCTACACGGTTTTGCACGAATTTAATGGCACGGACGGAAGCTATCCTTATGGCGACCTGTTGGTATCCGGCGGCAAGTTCTATGGGATGACTCAATCTGGTGGCAGTTCATACAGCGGGGTGATTTTTGAATACGACCCGGCAGGCGCCGGCACCTACACGGTATTGCACAATTTTGATTTCACCAACGGTGCGAATCCTTACGGCAGCCTGACGGAATCCGGTGGCAAGTTCTACGGGATGGCCAGCGCTGGTGGCAGTTCATACAGCGGGGTGGTTTTTGAATACAACCCAGCTGGCGCTGGCACCTACTCGGTTTTGCACGAGTTTGATTATACGAGCGGAGGCACCCCTAACGGCAGCCTGACGAAATCCGGTGGCAAGTTCTTTGGCCTGACTCAATACGGCGGCAGTTCAGGCGCCGGGGTGATTTTTGAATACGACCCAGCTGGCGCTGGCACCTACACGGTAAAAGTCAATTTAAATGTTTCAAATGGCAGTAGCCCCTACGGCAGCCTAGTAGAATCCGGTGGCAAGTTCTACGGAATGACCCAATCCGGCGGCAGTTTCGGCTCCGGGGTGATTTTTGAATACGACCCAACTGGCATCTACACGGTACTGCGCAATTTTGAATTCACGACCGGAGGAAGTCCTTATGGCAGTCTGATAGAATATGGTGGCAAGTTCTACGGAATGACCAATTACGGTGGCAGTCCGGGTGCTGGGGTGATTTTTGAGTTCGACCCGGCTGGCGGCGGCACCTACACGGTTTTGCACAATTTCAATTACCTGAACGGTTCGACTCCTTACGGTAGCTTGGTGGAATCCGGTGGCAAATTCTACGGGATGACGATATACGGTGGCAATACAAACGACGGGGTGATTTTTGAATTCGACCCGGCTGGCGGCGGTACCTACACGATACTGCACCATTTTGATGGCACGCACGGTGAGCAGCCCTATGGCAGCTTGGTGGAATACGGTGGCAAGTTCTACGGCATGACCAGCAATGGTGGCAGTTCATTCGCCGGGGTGCTTTTTGAATACGACCCGGCTGGTGACTACACGGTTTTGCGCAATTTTAATTACCCAACCGGAGGGTCTCCTTACGGCAGCCTGATAGTATCCGGTGGCAAGTTCTATGGGATGACCAGCTCCGGTGGCAGTTCATTCAGCGGGGTGGTTTTTGAATACGACCTTTCAGGTGCTGGCACTTATACGGTAATGCACGAATTTGATGGCACGAACGGCGGGTACCCTAACGGCAGCCTGGTAGAAGCCGCTGGCAAGTTCTACGGGATGACCTATTGGGGTGGCAGTACGGGCTCCGGGGTGGTTTTTGAATACAACCCGGCGGGCGCTGGCACCTACACGGTATTGAAAAGCTTGGGCGGCAATGATGGGGCGTATCCTGCTTATGGGCACCTGATTGCGGTCACTAGCTGTACGCCCAGCACCGAAACCTGCAACGGTGTGGACGACGATTGCGACGGCTTGGTGGACGAAGGTTTCGACGACGATGGCGACGGCATCGCCGCTTGTTTTGACAACTGCCCAGCTAATGCAAATCCGCTTCAGCAAGATTCAGACAATGATGGCATTGGCGACGCCTGCGACAATTGTACGGCCATTGCCAATCCAGGCCAAGCAGATGCTGACGGCGATGGTTTCGGCCAAGCCTGCGACTGTAATGATGCCAACCCCGCCATTAATCCGGGTGCGACTGAAATCCCCTGCAATAACGTTGACGAAAATTGCGATGGCAATATTCTCGGCGGTATCGTGGTTGCAACCAGTTCATCTGGCGTCATTCCCTGCAACGGTGGAAGCACAACTATTACCGTAAGCGCAACAGGAGGGACTCCGGCTTATTCAGGAACAGGCACTTTCACGGCACCCGCAGGAACTTATAACTATACCGTAACCGACCAAAACGGATGCGTTGCAAACACCACCATCACGGTGACCCAGCCGCCTGCATTATTGCTTAGCATTTCAAAAACAAATGTCACTTGCTATAATGGACAAAACGGGACTGCCAAAGTAAGCGTATTGGGAGGAACTTCCCCTTACAGCTATTTATGGAACACGATTCCCGCACAGACAACGGCTACCGCAACCAATCTGGAAGTAGGAACTTATTTGGTTACTGTTACCGATGCCAAGGGCTGCACTAAAACTGCCACCGTTACAATTACCACTGAGTCGTGCAATGGCTTTAAAACCTATGGACAAGGTGGATGGGGCGCACCGCCAAACGGGAACAATCCTGGGGTTTATCTTACGCAAAAGTTCGCTCAGGCATTCCCATCGGGCTTAACCGTAGGTTGTACAAAAACGCTGAAGCTGACAACGGCTACGGCAGTCACCAATTTCCTCCCATCGGGCGGAACGCCTGCTGCGCTCACTACCAATCTGGTGAACCCGACCAACTACAATAATACTTTTGCAGGTCAGGTAGTGGCGCTGAAACTGAATGTCGTGTTTGATGCCTACGACCCGAATTTCGCTCCTTCCACCACCTTGCTTGGCAATCTGATTATCGGCTCTGGAACTTTTGCAGGTTGGACGGTGAACCAATTGCTCGCAGAGGCGGAAAAGAAACTGGGCGGCTGCACTTCAGCTTATACGCTGGCACAACTGAACGCTGCCGTCACAGCGGTGAACGAAAATTACGAAAACGGGTCATCGAACAATAACTACTTAAATTGCCCGTGCCCCGCTTCCATCATCGCTAACAAAGACGAAGTGCGGGAACCGTTAAGATTACAGTCGGGAGAAAAAGCAGGCGGTATTATTTTGGAAAATTATCCACAGCCATTTAGTGAAACTACCAATTTCAGGTTTGTCCTTGACAAGGATGCGCACGCTAAGTTGACAGTGGTTGACCTAAGCGGAAAGCTCATCCGTGTTGTGTTTGAAAGAAATGTGGCTGCAAACGAAGAAGTGACCGTTGAATTCGATGGCTCACAGCTCCCTAGCGGCATGTATTTCTACCAACTCAAAGCCGACGATGTGGTACTAACTAGGAAAATGATATTGGCAAGGGACTAAGGCTGTGCCCGGATTTTGAGCGACGGGCAGGCTTAAAAATTGGGTTTTCGGTGGTTTTGCTCCGCAAAACTGCCGAAAACCCACAAATAAAACCGTCGGTGCAGGCATTGCCCAGCACCGACGTTTTCTTTTTGCTATCGGCTTGCGCAGCCCTTACGATTGCTTCACCAACTGCAAGACGAGGTGCAGTGCCACCTCTTCGCCCACGAGCACGCCGCCCGATTCGAGCACGGAGTTCCAGTTCAGGCCGAAGTCCTTGCGGTTGATTTTGCCGCTGATGGTGAGGCCCGCCTTGTGGTTGCCCCAGGGGTCTTTCGCCACGCCACCGAATTCGGCGCCCATCCTCAGCTGCTTTTTGATGCCCTTGATGGTCACGTCAACGAAGAGGTCGAAGCTGCCGTCGCCGTCCACCACCTCGATGGTATTGAGCGTGGCGTTGATTTCCTTGTGGTTTTCCACGTCGAAGAAATCGGGGCCTTTCAGGTGGGCGTCCCGGTCGGCGTTTCCGGTGGTGATGGAAGCGGGGTTCACCCAGAAGTCCACTTCGGCGGTGGAGAAATCCTCGTCGGTGGTGTAAACGCTGCCATCAAACTCGGTGAACCTGCCGCTCACGTGGCTAATCATCAGGTGCTTGATGCGGAACGTCAGTTCGCTGTGTGCGGGGTCAATGCCCCATTTTACTTTGTCTGCCATGTTGTGTTGATAAGGTTGATAAAATGGTTGATAAGGGTTGATAATCCGGCGCAAAAGAACAGAACAAATCAGAAACCAAGGCTTGAAAACATGGTGAAAAAATTCATGGTGAGAAATGGGGGTTTGTCTTCACCGCCCCCAAAAAGCATTCAACTATTCCCATATTCTTCCTACCTTCCAGCCGCCTTAAAGCACCGCACTTCACCCTTTCTTTCACACTCAATTCCCGTATCATGAAAACATTTACCCGGTACTTCTTCCTCCTTTTCGTGCTCCATCAAAGCCTGTATGCCCAGCCCGGCAGCTTGGACAACGGTTTTGGCAACGGGGGCATCATCATCACGAACATCAGCGGCACTTCGAATGATTTTGCCAGTTCGACAGCGATACAGCCGGATGGGAAAATACTGGTGGGCGGCACTACTTCCACTGGTTCTACCGCAGATTTTGCCGTGGTCAGGTATTTGGCGGACGGCAACCTCGACCCCGATTTCGGTACGGACGGCATCGCCACCATTGATTTCAACAATCGAAATGACCAAGCCACCAAGCTGCTGCTGCAAGCCGATGGCGGCATCGTGGTGGCGGGCAATACGTCCAATATATCGGGCAGCGATTTAGCCCTGTGCCGACTGTTGCCCAATGGCAGCCTGGACCCTGCGTTCGGCACGGGCGGCCAGGTCATCACGGACGTGACCACGGGCTATGATTTGGCCAATGCGGCCATGTTGCAATCCGATGGGAAAATCGTGGTGGCGGGGGCCAGCTTCGATTTGAATACGAATATCATCATGGTTCGCTTCCTCTCCGACGGCAGCTTGGACACGGGTTTTGGGACGGGCGGCAAGGTGATAACCAATATTTTCGAGGAAGACCAAGCGCTGGATATTGCGCAGCAGCCGGATGGCAAAATTGTGGTCACGGGCTTTGCATCGGTGAGCGCCATCGGCGATTTCGCCCTGTTGCGCTACCATCCCAACGGCGATTTGGACACGGATTTTGGGCTGGACGCCACGGGCATCGTCACGTTGGATGTGCAGGGCTTCGCTTATTCCGACCTAGGCAAGTCCGTGGCCGTGCTGCCCGATGGGAGCATCGTGGTGGCGGGTTGGGCCAATTATTACAACCTGACGCAGTCCGCCGATATTGGCTTAGCCAAGTTCGACGCCAACGGCCTGCTGGTCGGCAGTTTCGGGACGGGCGGCGTGGTCATTCACGATATTGGCAATGTGACGGAGGTGAACGCCATGTCGGTGCTGCCCAGCGGCACGATAATCCTGGCAGGCAGGACGGATGAAATCTCCAACCAGAACCAATGGATGCTGCTGCGGCTGCTGCCCAACGGCGATTTGGACCCCAGTTTTGGCAGCATGGGCTTAGTGGCCACGAGCCTTTCCGGCCCAAGGGAGACGATTCTCGGCTTGGCGCTTCAATCGGACAGCAAGCTCGTGGCCGTCGGCAAAACGGGCGAAACGAGCAGTGCGAATTTTGCGGTAGCGAGGTATTTTACGGGCATTGTGCCAATTCTCAGCCCGCAAACCGTTGGTTGCCCCGATGGCACGAATAGTGAGATTACGGTAGCGGCCGAAGGTGGCGTTCCGCCGTATGAATATAGTTTGGATGGCGTCAATTATTCATCATCGGGCGTTTTTACCGATTTAATGGCGGGCGCTTATACGGTTTATATAAAAGATGCGACCGGGGAAATCGTCACAACGGGAATAAGCATAGTGGCGCCAGTGGCCCCCTCGGTTTCCGTTGTTATTGGCGCCAATAACATCACCATCAACGTCACGGGCGGCACAGGCCCTTTTGTTTATTCCTTTGATGGCGGGGCAAATTTCCAGAGCAGCAATGTTTTTGAAATCTTCTCAGGCACTACGCTTCCCGTCGTCGTGATGGATGCCAATGGCTGCGTGGTGTATAATGATATGATTTTTATTGATGCCAACCAGGAGGTGCAAGCTGGCGCAGGGCCAATCGCCAGTGTTTTGCCCAATCCAAATAATGGGCGTTTTAACCTGCGCCTTAAATCGGTTAAATCCAATAAATTGGATTTAATCATGACTGATTTAACGGGAAGGGTAGTGGGCGTGCAAAGCATTTCTGGCAATATGGAAGATTTAATCGAATTGGATTATTCGTTTTTAAATCCGGGTATGTACCAATTGCAAATTATAGATGGCGAGCAGTGGTCGGTGGCAAAGGTGCAGGTGATTAAATAATTCGGCTTCAATACGATGGTTCTTGAGGTTTCTGGTTTCAAGTTTCAGGTTTCAAGGGGGGCTGACCAATTTGGTCAACAATCCGATTATTTGAAATTGTTGTTTCAGTCGAACAATCTTGCAAATAATGGGTGAAGCAGTCACTTCCCTGAAACTTGAAACCAGAAACCTCATGAACCATTGGTGTACGCTTACCGCTTCAAATCATTCAAAAACTGAAGCGTGTCGTCGAGGCTCGGCAGAATGGTGGTGTTCTCCAGGTTGGCGGTGTGCTGCCCGGCCATGAGGTAGCCCGTGAGCAGCAGGTGGCTATCGGGCACGGCGGTTTTCAGGTTGGCGAGGTAGCGCTGGAGCGGCTCCCGGTTGAAGGTCTCGGAAAGCACAGTGAAGACGTAGTTGGGGCGGTGTATTTCGCAGGCATCTTTCAGGTCAACGAGGGCGAGGTTGGCACCGAGGTTCACCACCTGAAAGCCCCGCCGCTTGATGAGCAATTGCATGAAAAGGATGCTGAGTTCCTGTTGCTCGTCCTTGGGCAGGTAGAGCACAAACTTGGGTGCCTTGCGGTCGCTCACGAGCGGCTCTTTTTCGATGGCGGCGATGAGCTTGTTGCGAATGAGCTGCGTGATGAAATTCTCCTGCACGGGCTTGATGGAGCCGGTGAGCCAGAGCAGGCTCAGTTTTTCCATAAAGGGATAAACGACCTCCAGCATGGCCCGCTCGAAGCCGAGCTGTTCCACATGGTTGTCGAAGATGCGGGAAAACTTGATTTCGTCCATCTCGATGACCG
>JADLHE010000300.1 GCA_020848965.1 Saprospiraceae bacterium | reverse complement strand
CATGTACTCGTACTGGCGGAGCATGAAGCCGTCCTGCGATTTGTCATGGTGCAAGGCAATCATCTCGTTCAGGCCCTGCACTTGTTGGAGGATGTCAGTGATACGGATGATTCGTGAGTCTATTTTTTGCGCTTTCATTGCCTTCTATTCTTTTGGATTTGAATTCATGGCAAATTTCAGGCTTTGGTAGCAGTTCTATTTTGCTGTTTGAAGCACAGAAAGGGCTTCGGAGCTAATTTCCAAATTCCCACCTTCCAGTTTGGTATATGGGGTCAATTTGCCATTTTCTTCATGGTGAATACCTGCGGAAAATGATGGAGATTCGGTCATCATGCCCAATAAGTAGGCATAGTGGTGATAGAAACAGTAGGCTTTTTTGCCTTCAATTGAATGGTCTGAATAATGCATCTCTGGCAATATCAACCCCTCCGCCACCAATCGCTCCGCTTCCTCCCACGCCAGCCCATAGGCCCGGTCAAAGAACACATGCCAGATGTGGATGGCAATATTATTTTCAGCCTGCCATTTTAGCAGTGGTGCCCTATCTTCTTCTTTGATGATGATGGTAGGGAGAACCGAAGTTTTGGAAAGACCTGGCTTGCCACCCAGTCGTTTTTGAGGGGTGAGCGGCTTGCCAAAGGCTGGCATTTCACTGGCGACCCATAGCGAGTTTTCGCATTCAATGCCAATGATAGCCTTTGACAAAAGTTCTTTCAAGGCAAGCTCTGGAATAAATGGCAGTTCTTCTACACCACCTAGCTTTTCAACGATTATTTCAACCGATGTTTTATCCTTTTTGTGAAACAAGAGTAAGTCAGGTCGTTTGATATTTCCTAATCCAGCACTTTCAAGCCTTTCAAAATAAAGCTCGTAAGCCCTGACATCATCACTTGGTGCTGTTCCACTAGGCCCATAGGGCAGGGCGAAAAAATCCGCCGTTTTGTTGATGGCATCAGTCAGGCGGTTTTCTGACCAAACACCCTGCGACCACCGCATGAGAAAGTCGCTCCCTCTCAACCGCCTTGGATTGAGCCAGAAATCCGCCCAGCTAATCTGCTCAAATCCGTTTAGTTCTAGCTCAAGTTGAACCACGCCAACACTTAGATTTTTTTCAAAGGGATGAGTCATGAATCAAGTTTTAGCCCGCAAATGTCTGCGAAAAAACCCCAACAAATGATTCCAATCACAAAAAATCACCAAAAACGCCCCTGATTTGTCCATTTTGGAAATTGGCGGTAAAAAAATTAGGGCACAAGCAACAGCCTACCCTGCAAAACCACCATGTTTGCAACCATTGGCCGGATGGCTATCGGATTATGAAAAAAACAAAAACAAGATACTGGCTTTGTGTAACGCTTTTGGCGATGCTACCCGTTTCCGCCGTGCTTTTGGCGCTCCGCCCGCCACAGCCAGTGGCTTGGGGCTTTTTCGGGCACCGGAAAATCAACCGGATGGCCGTCTTCACCCTGCCGCCAGAGATGCTGGTTTTCTATAAGAAAAACGTGGATTGGCTCACCGACCATGCCGTGGATGCCGACAACCGCCGCTACTCGACCCGCCACGAGGCACCCCGCCATTTCCTCGACCTCGACCGCTACGGGAAACGCCCGTTTGAGAACCTGCCACGCAATTGGACGGATGCGCTCATGCAGTATTGCCAGTATTTTATGGTGAATGAGCGAGGCGATACCCTTCGCTTGGTCACTACGCCCATTGCGGAGCACGCCGATTCGGTGGCCTTTAACCCAAGGGTTTTCAAAGGGCAAAAAGCTGGGGTTGCTCGAAAGGAATTTCGCAATTTTTTCCAGCAAATTGTGCTGCCGCAATACTATGACGATGAAACGATACAGATTCCCTGCGAGTCGCTGTCTGCCTTATTGGGAGGAGCGAGCCTGCACTGTCGGGAGGTATTTGTGGTGGATACGTTTTCGCAGCACGGCATACTGCCCTATAACTTGGAGCAAATGCTGCGTAAATTGACGGAAGCTTTCGTGGAAAAAGACGCCAAGCGCATACTCAGGCACTCGGCGGACATCGGCCATTACATCGCTGATGCGCATGTGCCCTTGCATACCACCTCCAATTACAATGGCCAAATGACGGGACAAGACGGCCTCCACGCCTTTTGGGAAAGCCGCTTGCCAGAGCTTTTTGCGGAGCAGGAATACGATTTCTGGGTGGGTCAGGCTGGCATGATTGACGACCCAAAAACCTATTTCTGGAACATCGTCATGCAAAGCAACTCGTTGGTTGACAGTGTTTTATGGGTGGAAAAATCGCTCAGGGCTGAGTTCCCACCCGACCGCCAAATGTGCAACGAGTACCGGAACAATGTCTTCGTTAAGATTCAATGCGAAGACTTTTCAAAAGCCTATCATGTGCGAATGGGCGATATGGTGGAATCGAGAATGCAGTCGGCCATCGTCGCAGTGGGTAGTGCTTGGTACACCGCTTGGGTATTGGCTGGGCAGCCCGACCTTCCGTCTTTGGATGCGGAATCAGCAGCAAAACCGGATTCCACGGACCTTGAGCTTCAGAAAGCGGTGCAAAACGGCCAACAATTGGGGCGGCCTCATTAAAATCGGGACTTTCAAAGCGTAATATAGGTTTCAGGGCGAGCACAAGACGGAATTAAACATTAAATTCACACCATTCTTCTGCCCTGATACTGTACTTTTACAGCCTATAATTTCTCATTTTTCACAAACACTCATTTTATGAAAAAAGCATTACATAACCTCCTAATGCTCTTTTGTTTGCTATTCTTAGGCAATGCAATTGGGCAGAACGTGATTATCACGGAAATCAATTACAACAGCCCCGGTGGTGGCGTGGACACATTTGAGTACATCGAACTCTACAATAAAGGCAATGCCCCGGTCAACCTTCAAGGCTGGGAATTCGTGAGCGGAATCAATTACAGCTTCCCTTCCTACGATTTGAATCCCGGCGAATTTGTGGTAGTAGCCTATGACGCTGCCCGATTCAACACGGCGTTTGGGTTCACCCCATTGGCTTGGGACCCCGCTGGCTTCAATGGCCTGAACAACACCAGCGAAAACATCATTTTGGTGGATGCTGATAGCGCCTTCGTGGATTCCGTTCGTTACAAGGACAATATCCCTTGGCCCTCAGCCGCCGATGGACAAGGCCCCTCCTTGGTGCTTTGTGATTTTGATGCCGACAACGGCGACCCAGCCAACTGGGCTGCCGCTACCACGGGTACTGGCTTTGTGTCTGCTGGAATCGAGATTTTGGCAAACCCCGGTGCGGTTTCTGGTTGCGCTTCCGGGCCAGTAGTGGCCTTCACTTTGCCCAGCGCCAACGTGCCGGAAAATGCGGGCGATGTGTTCTTGACCGTTGCCATTAATGGTGGCAATGCAAACCCAACTGTCGTCACACTGTCGCTGAACCCAAGCTCCACAGCTACGGCGGGCAGCGATTTTACGGCCAGTTTTCCGTTGACCATCACCTTTGACGCAGGGGTAAATGCAGGCACTCAGACCGTTACCATTCCAGTCATAAACGATTCTGATATTGAACCAAACGAAACGGTGGTGATTGACATAACGGACGCTACCAACGGTGCCACTATCGGCAGCGGAACCTTCACGCTGACTATTTCGGACAACGATACCCCCATCACGAGCGCCCTCGTCATCTCAGGCGTTTTCGACGCACAACCGGGCGGCACTGGTGCCAAAGGCGTTGAATTGAAGGCCATTCAAAACATCCCGGATTTGAGCATTTACGGTGTGGGGTCTGCCAGCAATGGCGGTGGCACGGATGGGGTTGAGATATTGCTTCCAGCCATTGCCGTGGCTGAGGGCGAGTGCGTTTACGTGGCAGCCGACAGTGTGCTGTTCAACACCTATTTCGGCTTCAACCCTGCTGCCGATGGCAATGGCGTTAGCATCAATGGTGATGACGCCATCGAGCTGTTTGAAAATGGCCAAGTGATTGATGTGTTTGGCGATATTTCCTACCCTTCCGGCAGCACGCTGGCTTGGAACTACTTGGATGGCTGGGCTTACCGTAAGGACGGCACTGGCCCCGGCGGCAGCCTTTTCGATATCAATGAATGGACAATCAATGCAAATGCCTTGAATGGCGGCACCAACAACACCGATGCCCCTACCCCATTCCCTGCTTGCGATTACTCGTCCGTTCCTCCAACTACGGCCGAATTGCTGGACGATGACTTTACGGTTGATTACAATGCAAGTGCCACTTCGTTGGATGTGCTTTCCAACGATATTTTGCCTTCGGCAATCACTTCGCTCACCATCGTTTCTGCCCCGACAGGAGGTTCCGCAACACCCAATGGCACTACCGATATTAGCTACACGCCAAATGCGGGCTTTTGTGGTACCGATAGCTTTGTTTACCAAGTTTGTGATGCGGGCGGCTGCGACGAAGCCACTGTTTCCATCACGATTGAATGCCCAGCCACTTACCCACTTTACGATTTGTCTGCCGTAACCACGGTAACAGGCGGCGCACCTGATTCGCTTGGCGTGACTTGCGAGCTGCGTGGCATTGTTTACGGAATTGATTATCAAGGTGTTAGCCTGCAAGGTGACCTGATTCCAGCTATTCAGTTCTACCTAAACGACGGCAACGGCGGTAGCCTTAGCGTCTTCGGCACCCAGAGCTTTGCCTACACTGTAAAAGAAGGCGATGATGTGAGCGTTAGGGGCAAAATCGTGAATTTCAACTGCCTTACGCAAGTTTCGGAATTGGATACAATTATCTATCATTCTTCCAACAATCCATTGTTGCCTCCCAATATCACCACGTTCTTGGATGAGAGCTTTGAGGCAGAACTCGTGAAGTTCACGAACATGCAAATCGTTGACCCAACCGATTGGGGGCCACAAACCCCAACGGCCACTGGCTTCAACGTTGAATTGAAGAGCGTCGTCAACCCGACGGGGCCTTCCATTTTCATGCGGATAGACAACGACTGCCCTTGGTTCACACAACCAGCACCAACGGTACCCTTCCATGCTACAGGACTAGCTGGGCAATTTGTGAGTGGCGGCGGTGGCGGATGTGTGGATGGCTACCAATTCTTCCCACGCTATGTATCTGATATTGAGCTACTTAGCAGCGTGAAAGAATCAGCTTTGGAAGGCAAAATCAATTGCTACCCCACCCCGGTAAGTGATGTTTTGTATTTCAATTCTGAAATCATCATTGAAGACATTGTTGTTAGCAATGCCTTGGGCCAGCAGCTCACGCAAATCAAGCATCCATCGAATGCAATTCAGGTGGGGCAATTACAAGCCGGCATCTACCTGATTAGCTTCCGTGCTGAAGGTGCGGTTTGGACCACCAAATTCGTGAAGGAGTAAAAGTGTGAAGAACTCAGGCGGCAACTTCGAGTTGTCGCCTGAGTTTTGGACGAACTTGAATCCGTAAAACCAAATACCGTCACTCAAAGGCGAGCAAAGAAAAAGCCCGCTCGGAGCATCTCCGGCGGGCTTTTTCATTTCGAAGTATATACTACTAATAGTCGTCGTCGTTGTACTTGTCGTTACGGTCGCCTTTGTCGCCATAACGGTCTGACTTGTCATCGTAACGGTCGTTTCCACCGCTGTAACGGTCACCACCGCCACTGTAGCGATCTCCGCCGCCACCGCCACCGCTGTAACGGTCACCGCCGCCGCCGTAACCACCACCGCCACGGCCACCGCCGCCGCTATAGCGATCTCCGCCGCCACCGCTGTAACGGTCGCCGCCACCGCCGCCGTAACCACCACCGCCACGGCCACCGCCGCCGCTGTAACGATCACCGCCGCCGCCGCCATAGCCGCCGCCACCGCCACGGCTTCCGCCGCCGCCGCTGTAGCCACCACTAGTACGTGGGCGATAGCCACCTACAGTGCTGTTGCCATAGGCGCTGCGCTGTGGGCGGTCTTCTTTTGGAGTAGCTTCCTTTACAAAAATTTGACGTCCATCAATTTCGCTCTCGTTGAGCGCAGCGATTGCTGCGTTGGCTTCGTCGTCGTTTGGCATCTCGACGAAGGCAAATCCCTTTGACTTACCAGTAAAATGGTCTGTAATAACCTTGGCAGAAGAAACTTCACCGAACTTTTCAAATGCGGCTTGCAAATCTTCGCTGGTTGTGTTGAAATCCAGCTTAGCTACAAAAATGTTCATAACAAAAAAGAAACTTTAAAAAATGTAATTGAAATAAGAGTGATTGAGAAAATACTAGTGAATAGTTGTAAAGCAAGCCTTTCCGAACAAGTCTGTTTTGATAAAATGGTTGTCAAAATGCCTCAAGAATCTTGGATTGCCAAACAAGTGGCCTTTGCCACGGCGCAAAAATAAGTGAAGATTTTTTCTGTTGCCAGAATTTTTTTAAATTGAGCAAACACAAGGCTTTTACCAGCATCTTCAAAAAAATCGCTCCGATTTTTTTCTTACCGTTTTTGTGGGAACGAAATTTTTCTACTTTTGCGCCCGGTAAGCGCCACACGACCAGCTCCGGCCGAACTCCCCCAGGGCAGAAATGCAGCAAGGGTAGGTTGTTGAGCGGTGCGATGTGGTTGCTTACCATCTTTTTTTGGGGAGGTGATTTCTTGGGAAATCACCTCCCCATTTTTCTTTCGGGCAGTAATGCAGCGGGCCAACGGAAGGTGAGCGGTGCGATGTGGTTGCTTACCATCTTTTTTGGGGAGGTGATTTCTTGGGAAATCATCTCCCCATTTTTGTTTCGGGCAGCAATGCAGCGGGCCAACGTAAGAGAAGCGGTGCGATTTGGTTGCTTACTAGGCTCCTAAAATATTAATGCACTTGATTTTCAATATCGAAAAACGGTTGATTGATTGGCAAAAACAATATTTGTGCGGAAATAAATCGATATTTAGTTTTGTTGCCAAACTATGAGCAAAACCAATATGGCTGAACAAATCAACAATGTCGAGGACAAGCTTTTCAAGGAAACCTTCTCAAGGTTGGAATATGCACGTGAGCTGCTGCTGCGTTGCGCACCACCTGATTTGATTGACTCACTTCAACTTGATACCTTGGAGCTTACGAATGCCAGTTTTGTGGACAACGAACTTGCGGAGCATTTTGCCGACCTGGTCTTTAACTGTCAAACCAATGGGAACAAATCGGCAAAGGTCTCCTTTTTGATGGAGCATAAAAGCTACCTGCCGCCAAACCCACCATTTCAGATTTTGAACTATCAAATCAATGGCTGGAGGCAGCAATTGAAGTCAAAGCTGAAGCCTGCCCCGATTTTGCCGATTGTGTTCTACCACGGCAGGGAGCAATGGACGGAGCTACCTTGGAAAAGCTATCTGGCGGGCATGGAGGCAGCATTTGAGCCATTCACCCCAGCAGGAAAATACATGCTGATTGATTTGTCTGCGCTTTCAGATGATGCCATCCGCCAGTTTCGTCACGGCTTCTTAAAAACGGTTTTGTTGCTGATGAAGCACCGGTACGAGCGGGATTACTTGTTGGAGAATTTGACGAGTATCCTTATTTTTGTGGAAGAAGAAATGGAAGTTCAGGTCAGAACTGAGGATTTTCAAATAATCATTCGATACCTTACTGCCTCTGTTTCCCTCAAATGGAAAGAGGTGAAGGAAAAATCACTAACACTTTCTAAATTCAGTAAAGCCATGACACTGTTGGAAGAAATGAAGTTGGAATTACGGCAAGAGGCTCGACAAGAAGGCATCAAAGAAGGCATCAAAGAAGGCTACGAGTTGAAGACAAGTGAAATGGTCAAGTTGTTCTTTGAAATTTTCCCACGTCATTCCGATAGGGAAATTGCCGAGATGTCAAAAGTGGATATCGAGTACGTGCGGCAGATTAGGTTGGAAACGCAAAAAACTGAAAAGAATTGAATGGCTGTTTGCACTAACAAAATCTAATAAGCCATGACAATACTTGAAGAACTGAAACTGCAATTCAAAACAAATGAATTAGATGAATGGTACCAAGAGTATTTCAATAAGGGATATAAAATTGGTTTTGAACTGGGATTTCAAAAGGGCTATGCGCTAAAAACCAAGGAAACCGTGCTTTCATTGATAGAAAACTTCCCAGACCAGCCTGATGAAAAAATAGCGAAAATTGCCAAAGTGGATGAAAAATACGTTCAGCAAGTCAGGCTAGAATTGAGCAAGAAAAAATAATCGCACATTGGCAAGCCAAAAAAATGGGGCGCTGTAGTTTTGCAGCGCCCCATTTTTTTTTACTTAGAATCACTTCTTTATCTGCCCGAGCAACTCTTTCACTGCCGCCTCCAACTGCTGGTCCCTCCCCTTCGCCACCTCTCCAGGGTCTTGCGGTGCTAGGATGTCTGGTTCCAACTGTTGGTTTTCCAAGTATCTGCCGTCGTTTCCGACGTTCCCAACTTGCGGGATACCGAATACAACCCCGTTTTGCAAACCTTCCCACCAAACGGCTGTGCCAGTGCCTGCCACTGGCATGCCGACCAGCTTACCGATATTAAGTGCTTTGTAAGCATAGGGGAACATGTGCGCATCGGAGTAGTTGGCCTCGCTCATCACCACAGCGCTCGGTTTGCGCCATTTGAACTGCGGCTCCTGCCCGATATTCTGCTCACGGGGCATGAAGGTCATGTAAGTGTGTCCGCTAAGGAAGGTAGCAAGGTCGTCGTGGAGCCATCCGCCGCCGTTGAAACGGGTGTCCACCACGAGCGCTTCCTTGTTGGCATTTCGGCCAAGGGCCTCTTCGTAAACGGTACGGTAGCTGCGGTCGTCCATGCCACGCACGTGAACGTAGCCAACCCGGCCAGCGCTCAGGCTGTCCACGAGGAAGCGGCAGCGGTCAATCCAGCGCTGGTAGCGGAGTTCGTTTTCCAAGCCACCGCTGATGGGCTTCACCACTTCCTCCCAACGTTCCTTGGTGGTTTCATCGTAAAGGGAAAGCAGGGTGTTCTTGCCATCCTTGCGGTTCAGGAGCGGGTGCCAATTGGCATTGGCCAGTATTTCCACTCCGTCTATCTTCTCGATGATAGTGCCCGCCTTAATCTTCGTGGTACTGTTTTGAAGTGGCCCTTTTTTGATTATCTCCTTGATTTTCAAGCCATTGCCTTTGTAGTTTTCATCGTAGAAACAACCCAAGGCAGCCGTTCGGTCAGGATTTTCGATGCTCTTTCCCGTGAAAGCGCCCGTGTGGGAGGCGTTCAGTTCACCCAGCATTTCACTACAGACAT
>JADLHE010000299.1 GCA_020848965.1 Saprospiraceae bacterium | reverse complement strand
GCTTAGGTATCCAAGTTTTTCATTGGCACAAGCCAAAAATGGAAGCGGCTGATTTTCAATTGAAAATCAGCCGCTTCCATTTTTGGCTTGTGCCAATGAAAAACTTGGATACCTAAGCAAATTGGCCTCACTTCAAGCCCCGCTTCGCCTTGTCCCTATCCACCATCGTCATAATTTGGTCAACCTGGAGGTTTTTTGCAATGATAGTCCTATCTGGGTCGAGCAAGTACACTTCGGGGGTGTTGTCCACGTAAAATTTAGCGTAAATGCTCTTATTGGTGACGTCGAAAACGTTCGTCCAAGGCATCCCGTATTTTTTCACGGCGGCCCTGAACTTGGCATCCTCGGTATTGACGGCGATGCCGTAAACATCCAAGCCTTTGTCTTTCATCTGGTTGTACAACTGCACGAGCTTCGGCGTCTGTTCGGCGCAATGCTCGCAATCGGGGTTCCACATATAGACGACGACATAGGGCGCCTTTTTATCGTAAAGTGCATACGGCTTCCCATCCATGCCGGGCACCTGAACGTTCGCTGCCTTTTTGCCCATCAGGCTCGCCGACATTTCATAGGCACGCTGCTGCAAGCCAAAAACCTCGGCAGAATCGGACCAAACGGCCCTTTCGTAGGTGAAATAACGTTCAATCATGTTCACATAAACCGCTTGTGGGTCCATCAGCGTGGATTCTTTAGGGTCGTATTTCAATACAATCCAATTGGCGAAGTATTTAAAGAACTCCGGCTTGTCCACCACCCTATCCACTAGGAAGATAGAGTATTTCACCACAGAATCGGGATGCTGAGGGGTCAGTTCGGTGATGAAGCGCTCCAACATTTTCGAAACAACCGGCGTGTAGAGCAGGCGTTCGTCGTTGAAGTCAACCCCCTTCCAGAACCGCTGGCGGTAGTTGTAGCCATAGCGCAGGGTGTCCATAGTACCATCCGGCTTGTAGCAGTCACGTAGGTCGGGGTTCTGGCCAGCCCTTTTGAAAGAGGTGAAAAGCGTGGTCGGGTTTTCCTTGAACAATTTTTCGAGGTACTGCCGACGGTCGTCCACGAGCTTGTCCTGTTCGGCCTTGGCGGCTGGATACTCGGGCGTGCCGGGCTTGAACCTCGCCATTTTGGTAGCCACGGCTTGCATGGCCACCCGCTGCTTTTCGTCGTACTGCAAAGACTCATAGAGCAGTTGGTTCTCGACACTGCCGTTCACTTTCATATCCCCTGCCATATTGCCTAGGGAAGTTGTCATGCTAAAGGTCTGGTCAAGGTCAATCAGCATTTGAAGGTTCATGTCGCCGGGCAGCAGCAAGTACAAAAGGCCGGGGAAATACGGCTCTTTCCGTTTGAAAACGATGGTGCCATTCGGGCCAATCTGTGCCGAATCGGCCAGGTAGTTCTGCCCTTCGAAGCTGCCGATGAGCTTGGCATAGCCCGATGCCGAAAGCCCCTGAATGGTCACGGTAATATCGGGTGACTCTGCCTGCTCCTTCCGTTTTTTATTGTCCAGATAAGCATCGCTGTACTTGGGTTGGTCATTCGTAGCCGCCGCTTCCGGTTGGGCCTGTGGTGCCTTTGGCTCATTGCCGCAGGCAACGAAGAAAAATGCAATTGCAAAAAGTAAAAACGCCAGTCTCATATTATGAATTTTTTGATGCGCAAAAATAAGGGCTTCCGCAAATTCTGTGCAGATAGCATGATGATGTTAGGCAGTCATTAACGGGAAAGCCTACAAAAAGTTGGGCCTTCCGGGCTTGCCCAAACGCCCCCCACAAACCCAATGTGGAAATCTTTTTTGAAGAAAAAAAAGAAAATGACATCATTTTAACATCATTAAACTATCTTTGCACCATCGGTTCAATATTATAATGCTGTCAAATTATTATCACGGATTCGAAACTTTTTTTTACCGAGACACGCTGGAGCCTTTAACTTACTGATTCTGCACAAGCTTCGTGGCCCGGCCCCCGCCGGGTCACGAACTTTGCTTTTTAGAGAAAATGGCCAAGAAGAAATTCGTCTTACGGATAGAGGACGACCTGTACGCTGCTTTGGAGCGATGGGCCGCTGATGAATTTCGCAGCGTGAACGGCCAATTGGAGTGGGCCATCTTCATCATGTTGAAGAATGCGGGCAGGCTGAAGAAAGGGCAAGAGGAACGGCCACCACAGTCGGAAACATGAAAACCGCAGCGCACGGACGCAGTTTTTTTTCAACCCACCATTTTATATTTCAAGAAATCTCTTATTTTTGCACCCGCATTTGAAATATGGGGGTATAGCTCAGCTGGCTAGAGCGCTTGAATGGCATGCAAGAGGTCATCGGTTCGACTCCGATTATCTCCACACAAACAAAAGCCTTTGCTTCGGCAAGGGCTTTTTTCGTTTCAGGCGCATAGCTCAACTGCCTAGAGCGTCCCGACTCGCCCGTCGGGAAGGTCATCGGTTCGACTCCGATTATCTCCACCCTAAACAAAAGCCGTCGCTTCACAGTGACGGCTTTTTTCGTTTACAGCTTTGCCGTTTTCGCCACTTAGTGTTCTCCGATAACACTTCTCCAATTTTTAATGCTTCCGTAACAAGTAAAACCTTGCTTTCATTAAGCAGAACACCTAAATTGCAGCGGTTTTCACTGAAAACATCCTGTTCCTAAGTAGTCCTAAATAAGTTTTCCTGTTCCACAAATTCTTGGTTAACGCAATCGAAACATTGGTGCTGGCGCATTTAGCAAGTTCCATATTTTCATATTCTCTCATTATCTAAATCGTTTTTTATGAAGACATGTTTTGGACACTTTCTAGCCTTCTTCCTACTAGCTGCCACGGCTACAAACCTGCAAGCACAATCAGGCAGTATTGACCTCGCCTTCGGCGAAAACGGCTACGTGAAACGTAACATCGGCAATGGCGGTCAATTTCACGGTTTATTGTTGCAAACTGATGGGAAAATCATCACGCTCGGCAAGAATTTCAGCCCAGCGTTCAAGATTTCCCGCTTTCAAGCCAACGGTGAAAACGACAATTCTTTCGGCAGCGACGGAACCGTTACCTTTCTTGACATTTCGGCTTACTGCCTTTCCGGTGGCCTCTTGCCCGATGGAAAAATCATGCTGGCTTTCGGCAAAAGCCCTTCTTCATCAAACAACCAAGATGAATTGAAACTACTGCGCCTGAACACGGACGGCAGCATTGACAACAGTTTTGGCCTTGATGGCTCCGTGGTGATTCCCAACACAGGCATACTGAACCAATGTGCCGAGCGTATCCACGTGCTTTCCAACGGTGATATGATTCTAATTGGCGGCAAAGCCGAAGACGGAAACGCAATCCACGTAGTTCGTGTAAAGGCAAACGGCACCCTTGATGAGTCTTTTGCACAAAATGGGGTTCTCAGCATCAACCTTACGGGAGGCTTGGGCAAGATTATGTCCAGCTTTCAAGCTCCAAACCGCATTGCCATTGCCACCACAGCCACCAGCTTGAACAAACTGAGTGTTTTCCGCATCTTCGACAACGGCGTC
>JADLHE010000298.1 GCA_020848965.1 Saprospiraceae bacterium | reverse complement strand
TTTTTAATGACCCGGTTGGGTTGTTTGCTTCGAAGACAGAAGGCCGAATCCCATGCGTTGGGTTGGGTGTTTGGCATTTACGATTTGCTTAACAGGGTAGATTGGAGGAGAGCATTGGCAAAGAGTTGATACTTTCGCACCTCTTTTCAGCTAAGAAAGCGCATGATAAAAACCGATATTTGTATTGTTGGTGCTGGCCCAGGTGGCGCTACGACGGCCTTAAAGCTAAGCCATTTGGGCATTCCTTGTATGTTGGTGGACAAAGCGGTGTTCCCAAGGGACAAGGTCTGTGGCGACGCCATCAGTGGGAAGGGCCTCATGGTCTTGCGGCGCATTGACCCCGGCATTGTCGAGCGCTTCGAAGCGGCTACTGAGGAGCAAGTGCCCGTTTGGGGCATCCGCTTTGGGACGCCCACTGCCAAGCAACTCGATATTCCTTTTCGCCCCGATTATGACCCAGCCAATGATGCAAAGCAAGGCTTTGTTTGCAAACGGTTGGATTTTGACAACCGGCTTGTGGAAGAGGTGAAGCGCCGCTCCAATGTGCAGCTTTTTGAAGGCATTTCCATTGAAAATTATGAGCGCAAGGCCAATGGCTATCTTGTTTCAAATGCCGATGGCAGCTTCCAAGTTGAGTGTAGGATTCTCATTGTGGCCAATGGCGCCTATTCGGCCTTTACCCGCCACCATGCCAAGTTTGACAAAGATGATGGTCACTATGCGGGTGGGGTGCGGGCCTATTATCGGAACGTGAAGGGGCTGCACCCTGATGGCTTTATTGAGCTTCATTTCTTAAAGGAAATAAACCCGGGTTATCTCTGGATTTTCGGCTTGCCCAACGGCTATGCGAATATAGGCTTGGGCATGAGGAGCGACCATATCAGCCAGCGGCGCTATAACCTGACGAAGGGTTTGCAAGATATCATCGCCAATCACCCCGATTTTCAGGGGCGGTTCGAGGATGCGGAATTGCTAGGCAAAATAACCGGGTATGGCATGCCGCTTGGCTCCAAGAAGCGGCAACTTTCGGGCGAGCACTACATGCTAGTGGGTGATGCAGGTCATTTGATTGACCCATTGAGTGGGGAAGGCATCGGCAATGCAGTTTACAGTGGGTTCATTGCGGCGGAGCAAGCACAAAAATGCTTGGAAGCAAATGATTTTTCTGCCAGCTTTATGAATGCCTACGATGTGCGGGTGGAGCGGGTATTGGGTAAAGACATGGAAGTCAGCTATCAAATTCAGCAGATGCTGGCTAGGCCGTGGCTGGTAAACTTGGCGGCTTGGCTGGTGCTGCGCAACCCGAACCTGATGTACGTCATTTCACAGATGTACTCCGATATGGAGTACAGAAAAAAAGCGCTCAATCCCTTGTTTTGGATAAAAATGATGGTGAGCAAGAAATGAAAATGGCCGGGCGTGTGTTAAGCGCCCGGCCAATCTTTATGCTTGAGATACCAATGTTGAAATTCTTCTTGGATTAATCCTCGTCGAAACCTCCATCATCATCGCTAACGGTACCTGCGCTGGCTGGTATTTTGACTTGATTGGAAGTTATCTTATCCTTGATTTTCCCTTCAATTTCACGAGCCACCTCTGGGTTGTCCATGAGGAACTGCTTGGCAGCGTCACGGCCTTGGGCAATCTTGGCTCCATCATAGGCGTACCAAGCGCCACTTTTGTTGATGATGCCAAAATCAACGCCCATGTCCACGATTTCACCGGACTTGGAGATGCCCTCACCAAACGTAATGTCGAATTCAGCGGTGCGGAAAGGTGGCGCTACCTTGTTTTTCACCACTTTCACTTTCACGTGGTTGCCCACCACATTGCCTTCTTTGTCTTTGATGGCTTGGCCATTTCGGCGGATGTCGAGGCGGATGGAAGCGTAGAACTTCAGGGCGTTACCGCCTGTCGTAGTTTCAGGATTGCCGAACATCACGCCGATTTTCTCCCGTAATTGGTTGATGAAAATACAGGTACAGCCCGTCCGGCCAATGGCAGCCGTGAGCTTGCGCATGGCCTGCGACATCAAGCGGGCTTGAAGGCCCATCTTCGAGTCGCCCATTTCGCCCTCGATTTCGGCACGAGGCACGAGCGCTGCCACCGAGTCCACCACGATGATGTCAATGGCTCCGGAGCGGATGAGGTTCTCGGTGATTTCGAGCGCCTGTTCGCCGTTGTCGGGCTGTGAGATGAGCAGGTTCTCCGTGTCCACGCCAAGGGCCTCGGCATAGCTGCGGTCGAAGGCGTGCTCCGCATCCACGAAGGCTGCGATACCGCCCGATTTCTGGCATTCGGCAATGGAATGGATGGCGAGGGTGGTTTTACCCGAAGATTCAGGGCCGTAGATTTCGATGATACGGCCACGAGGGAAGCCCCCGATTCCAAGTGCGATATCAAGGCCAAGCGAGCCGCTGGAAATGCATTCCACGTCGAGTACTTGCTTGTCGCCGAGGCGCATGACAGTGCCTTTTCCGAAGGTTTTGTCAATCCGGTCAATGGCCAGATTCAGCGCTTTGAGTTTGGATTCTCTGTCCTGAAACATGTATTCTGGTTTGAGTTTGATAGTTATCGTTTTAAACAACGGTGCAAAGCTACGCAGTTTTTAATTTAAAACAAAAAATTTTGAAAAAAGAAAACATTTTTTTTGAATAGCGACAGCAGCTGTTTCCGATTTGCTATTTTAATGGAATGGGAAAGTGCGGGAAAGGTAGGCAAATAGGCGGTATCTTGGAAATTTGAAGCCGGAAAATTAGCTTGTGTACAAAAGAAAAGCCCTGCTGGCGGGGGGAGCCAAGCAGGGCTTTCTTTTGCTTCTGTGGGGGTGGTGCCGCAGCGGCTCAGTGCATTGGGTTCAACGCCGTCTGCTCGCTGTAGCGTAGTATGTTTTGGAGCGCGCTCGGCTTTGGGCTGAACTTTGCTTTTGGAAGCTGGAGATACCCTTCGTAGAGTTCCTTGTATTCTTCCATCAGCAGGGGGTCTTCGCTTAGGGCTTCAGCGATTTCGAGGGTCTCGGTGGCTGAAGTTTCCCGATAGATGTAGCGAATCAAGTCAAGTTGTGTATAGTATTGTTCCATTCAAATTGATAATTGGTTAGTTGACTCGGAGCGGGGATTGGTCGAGGTTGGTGTAGGTTGATAAGGGTTTCTAACGGTTGATTTTGGCAATGCGCTAATCAATCCTTATCAAGCTTCGTCAACTTTTTCCAATCGGCCACTTTTGGTCGTTTTACAAAGTGTGCTGTTGTTTAAATTCGCCTATAAAACTACCCGTTTGTTTCAATTATTGCTTTGCCATGCAAAAAATCGGAAAAATTTAGTCGAAATTCACAATTCAGTCAAAAGACCTCCATTTTGGCCCTTCAAACCTAATTTTGCCTTTACAAATAGCTTTTAAGTTCATACCATGCAACTGACCTTTGCCACGCCTGCCCTGTTGTTTCCGGCCATTTCGCTGTTGCTATTGGCTTATACCAACAAGTTTTTGGCGATAGCCAACCTCATCCGCAACCTGCACGACCGCTACGAAAAGGACAACCAGACCATTTTTCGGGAGCAAATAACACATTTGCGCAAGCGGCTCAACCTCATCCGGTTGATGCAAACCTTCGGCATTGCCAGCTTCCTGATGTGCTTTGTCTGCATGTTCCTGTTGTTTTGGGAAAAACAGGCCGCTGCCACTTGGGTTTTTGCCCTTGCCTTGGTGCTAATGATGGTCTCTTTGGCCCTCAGCCTCGTCGAAATCTGGATTTCGGCGGGGGCGCTGCGCCTGCTCCTAAAAGATTTTGAAAAAGAAGCAATGGACAACTAACCCGCCCCAACCACCGACCACCAACCACCGACCACCAACCACCAACCACCGACTACCATCCACCGACCACCAGAAGAGTTACATTTGCCGCAAAGACTAATCTATGCTCGAAAACTGGCTGCGCCCAATCAATGCTGAAAACGTTATCGAAACGCCGCTCGACTCCGCCAACTTCGGCGCAAGGGTCAAGCGGTACGAAACGGAAATGCCCTCTTTGCAGGCCGTTCGACTGGCCATCGTGGGCATTGGCGAAGAATCGGCGGATGCCGTTCGGCGGGTCTTGTATCGGCTGAGTTTTCCCTTCGGCAAACTGGAAGCCGCCGACCTCGGCAACCTCCGCAAGACGGATAGTGCCTTCGTGTTGCCGTTGCTGCAAGAGCTGATGGACAGCAAAATTTGCCCCGTCATTATCGGCAATGTGCCCAAATTGGCGCAGGTGCAGTTCAAGGCGCATTTTGCCTGCCAGCCTTCGGTCAATGTGCTGGCCGTGGACGAGCGGGTGCCCTTCCATCCCCGCCTCGGTGAATTTGACGGAAACTACCTCAACCCCGTGATGAACGGCAAGACCCGGCCCTTTCATTTTGGCATCGTGGGCTGCCAGTCACACTTCGTGGACGACGAGACTTTTCAGGCCTTGGAAAGCATTAACGCAGATATGGTTCGGCTGGGAAAAGCTAGGGCCAATCTTTCTGAAATTGAGCCCATCATTCGGGATGCCGATATGGCCTGCTTCCATTTGGCAGCGCTGAAAAGTGCAGAAGCACCGGGCGTGGCAGCGCCCACGCCCAGCGGCTTCACCTGCGAAGAAGCCTGCCAACTGAGCCGCTACGCTGGCATGAACGACAAGCTTTCTTCCATAGGGTTTTATGGCTTCGAGACCGACCTCGACGATTTTGGCCGCTCGGCACAGGTGATGTCTCAATTGGTTTGGTATTTCTTCGACGGGTTCAGCAACCGCCGCAATGATTTTCCGGCCTCCATGGACGACCTTACGGAGTACATCGTTGATTTCAAAGGCCACGACCATCCTTTCACCTTCTGGAAAAGCAACAAGACCGGGCGTTGGTGGATTCAAGTGCCCGTGAAGCCCAAGAAAAAACACCAGCGCCACAGGCTCATCCCCTGCTCCTACAACGACTATTTGCTGGCCTCCAAGGGGGAACTGCCTGATAGGATTTCAAACGCTTTTGGAAGATTTGCATGATTATGTCCTGAAGTTTGCTACTTTTGAATCCAACTTAGATAAGGAATCCGTTTTAACACGGAATTTGTTAGTTGACTGTAAATATTGCTGCTCACAATTTGCTGAATCCAATAGTTATTTAATTTTTGCAATTAAATACCTCGCCCATTCACCGACAAGCCTGCCCTAATAGATTTTGCTCTCTCTCCCTACGAACCTTCTGACAGAACATTTTGAGTGCTGAACACATAAGAATCAGTTGAGAAGACACAACATTTCCATTGATTTAAGGGACATGTAGAGAAAATGATAACTGGTTGCAAACCAAGAAGCAGGTGCCATTGATTTGAACTTGAAATGGGCCTAAATTTCAAAACTTGGCAACTGATTGTGTTTATTTGGTTAAGTGCTTTGGCAAATCGGGTTCCCGATAAAACGCATTGTCCTTTTGCTTTTTTTTGACCGATTACTAACTGCTTTGCCGACCAAGAATCAGACTACGTTATGAGATTACTGACCCTCCCATTGTTTGTATTGATCATTGCTGGTTGCACCCACCGTAGGGCCTTGTTGAAACAGACCGCAACAGAAACAGTACTACCCTCCGAGCAGGTGTTGCAATCCTTGGGCTTGGACAGCTTCACGGTGGCCGATGCCGCTGAACCGGCTTATGGCCCCCAAACAATGCGCCTCGACAAGAACGTCAATACCCATTTTTCGGATTTTGCCCCTTTCCGCTACGGTGAGCGCCTCTATTTCACCACGGTCAAGCTCGACGGAACTGGCCGCCCAACGGTCAACCAAGTATTTTCGTCCCTGATAAACGGGCAGCCTGTCGCATGGTCGGAGAACTCAAAACAGGTCAATGAACAGACGATGCACACTACCATGACCGCCGACAGCAAGCATATTTACTACACCGTCTGTAAAAATGACCAGTCGGGCAAGCAGGAGTGCGAGATACTGACCCGTGAACGGGCATTTGAAGGGCATTGGCTGCCAGCCAAGCGCATCAAGAGCGTGAACATGGACGGCTTTACTTCCACGCAACCCAGCATTGGCTTTGATTTTACGCTTCGCAAAGAAGTGCTTTACTTCGCATCTGACCGTCCGGGCGGCAAGGGCGGCTTGGATATTTGGTGCAGCACCATTGAGTCAAACGGCGTACACGGAGCGCCTACCCTCATGCCTTTCAACTCTCCGCAAGATGATGTCACGCCCTTCTTTTACCAGCAGGGCCAAGTGCTTTTCTTCAGTTCCAGGCGGCAATCGGGCACTGGATTCGATATTTACCGGGTGCAAAAAACCAATAAAGGCTGGAGCGAAGCCAAGCCCTTGAGCACTCCCTTCAATAGCCCCTACAACGACACCTATTTCACCTGCCACCAGCCATCCGGCAAATCCTATTTCTGCTCGGACAGGCCCGGCTGCACCAGCCCCGACACGCTGACCTCCTGTGTTGGCTACGATATTTTCGAATCAGAACTGCCCGTCGAACTAGAAGTTAAAGCGCTGTTGGCTAATGGCAACGCTTTGCTGGAAGATGCCAGCATCACTGTGTCGAATGCTGCCAACGGCACAGTGATACAGCCGAGCGGCGACTCCCGGCATCATTTCTACCTAAAAATCCGCAATCAATACAAAATAAGTGTGACAGCTTCGGGCTATAGCACAGAAGCGTTCAGCTTGGAAACCTCCCCGTCCGATGTGTTTACAACCATAGAAAAAACTGTTCGCCTTCGGCAAAATGCCAAAATCATCATACAGACCTTCGATGCGCTGGACAGCCTACCAACCGGCGGTGCAGATTTCGTTTTTTCGAGCAGCGATGGCGGTGCCCCCGTCACGCACCAGAACGACAAGACCACCAGCCAGCATGAACTTTTGGTTGCCTTCGGCAACGACTCCAAATTGATGGTCAGCAAGCCAGGCTATGAACCAACCACTTTTAGTTTTGATGCCATGACTGCCGCTGGCCCGTCCGCCGTGATGAACTTGAAGGTCTATTTGAAGCCATTTGACAACCTGCCCATCGTTCTTTTCTTCGACAATGACCAACCACGGTGGGTGCAGTCGCCCTTTGAATCCGAGTCCAAAATGACCTACGAGCAAGTGCTCCAGCAGTACCTGGAACGCAAACCGTTTTTCGTGGAGAAATACTCCGAGGGGCTGGCGCAAGAATTCTATGAAACAGCGCGCCTGAACATGGAGTCGTTCTTCGAAAAAGAGGTAGGCATGGGGCTGCGGCAATTGGATGAGCTTTGTGCCCAACTCCTTCCTTTTTTGAAAAAAGGGATTCGATTGGAGCTATTGGTCGAAAGCCAAACCAGCCTTTTGGCGGGCACCGATTACAACCAGAAACTGGCAGACCGGCGAATCAGCACCTTGCGCAACTACCTGAAAGTTTGGCAGAATGGCGCCATCAAACCGTACCTGTACAGCGGGAAATTGGTAATTACCAATCAATATGCGCAACTGCCTGCACCTTCACCAACCGATGCTGCGCAGCCACAAGACCGCCGAAGCTTGGAGTTCAGCCCAGAAGCATCCAGGATGCGCAGGATTGTCATCAAAGAGGTTCGCCGACTAGGCTTGAAAGTTTAATTGCCTAACTGGGTCAGCCTTCCCAGTCTTGGCGGCGTGCTATCGCAAAACCAACTCTACCTATGTTCAAAAAAATCCTGTTGCCACTTGGGCTTTTCCTGCCCTTCATCCTGACCGCCCAAAATATGGGCAACGGTGAAGAACGAGCAGCTGTCATAGCCGTCATTCAGCGCATGTTCGATGCCATGCGGGCAGGTGACAGCACTGCGCTGCGCACCACCTTCGCCCCCACTGCTAGGCTCCAAACAGCCGTCACCAACAAGGAAGGCAAGCCTTTGTTGATGGACGAAACAGTGGACGAATTTGCCAAGGCAGTTGGCACACCCCACAAAGAGGTCTATGACGAACGAATTTGGAGCTACGATGTGCGGATGGACGGTCGGCTTGCCACCGCTTGGACGGAATACAGCTTTTTCCTGGACGACAAACTGTCGCACTGTGGCGTGAACGCTTTTCAGCTTTTCAAGGGGGAGGGCGGTTGGAAAATCATTCAAATCACCGATACCCGCCGCAAAAACGGGTGCCAAACTGAGCCGAACGCCGACCAAACAGCGATTAACCAACTTATGGATGCTTGGCACCATGCCGCTGCCGTGGCCGACGAAGACTTGTTCTTCGGCAGCATGACCGCCGATGGCATCTACCTCGGCACCGATGCAAGCGAACGCTGGCTTAGGGACGAAATGAAAGAATGGTCGAAGAAGTATTTTGAACGGGAAAGCGCATGGGCCTTCAAGTCCCATGACCGACAAATCTACATGGCCTCAAACGGCGAAACCGCTTGGTTCGAGGAGCTATTGGATACTTGGATGGGGCCTTGCCGTGGCAGTGGAGTCGTTCAAAAAACGGTGGATGGGTGGAAGATTCGCCACTACAACCTTGCAGTGGCGGTGTCAAACGAGGTGGTGAATGACTATATCAAGCTCTTGCCCAAAAAGTAAAATAAAAAAAAAGGGTAGCCGAAGCTACCCTGAATAACCCTAAAAAACCAAATGAAAACAATTTATCTTAAAAGGCAAAGCCTAATATTTCATTCAAAAGCGGGTGTAAAATTCGTTCAAAACCTGCTTATAACCAAGTGAAAAATCAAATTTGTTGACGAACGGGGTAATTTGGGTTACAAATTGGATTTAGCCCAAACTAATTTCCTTTGATTTTTGCTTTTTAAGCGTATTTGGGCACACATAATCAGTCGTCTCAAACTTGCCAGATTCAAGAATTGCCTTGAACCCGCCTTTTATGTCCACCACTTTTTCAAAACCTCTCGATTTTAGTATCGAGGCCGCTATCATGGAACGGTAACCGCCAGCGCAATGGATGAAATACTGCTTGCTGCGGTCGAGGTCGCCCATATAGTCATTGATGAAATCAAGCGGAACGCTTTCCACGTCTTTAATGTGCTCCGCAGCAAACTCGCTGGGCCTGCGGACATCCAGTACGTGACTGTAATCGTATTGTTTCAAATTCTTTGCCAATTCCTCCGCCCCAATTGATTCAATGGTGTCCAACTCCAAACCAGCAGTTCTCCATGCCTCAATTCCTCCGCTCAGGTAGCCAATGACATTGTCAAAGCCCACACGGCTGAGGCGGGTAATGGCTTCTGCTGCTTGGCCCTCCGGCACGATGAGTGCGAGCGGCTGGTTCACGTCGGCTATGAGGGCACCTACCCAAGGGGCAAATTGGCCGCCAAGGCCGATGAAAATCGAATTTGGAATGAACCCTTGGTGAAATTCGCCCTCCGTCCGAACATCCAGCATCAAAGCTCCCGTTGCATTCACGGCTTCTTCAAAAGCTTTTGGGGATAGGGCCTGCGCTCCCCTATTCATCACATCATCAAAGCTGGCGTAGCCCTCTTTGTTCAACCGTACGTTTTCTGGGAAATATTTGGGCGGGGCCATCAGGCCGTCCGTCACTTCATAGACGAACTCAGCTTTTGTCATATTGCTGCGCAATGCGTAATTGGTGGCCTTCTGCGCACCAATGGTGGAGACGGTCTCTTTCGACATGTTTTTACCGCAGGCAGAGCCAGCTCCGTGCGCAGGATAAACCGTCACCTCATCGGGCAGGGTCATCAGTTTATTGCGCAAGCTATCATAAAGATGCCCAGCAAGGTCGGCCATGGTCAGGTCGGATTTTTGCGCCAAATCTGGGCGGCCCACGTCGCCAATGAACAACGTATCACCAGTAAATACCGCCTTTTCCACACTATTTTCATCCAAAAGCAAGAAACAACTGCTCTCCATCGTATGGCCGGGCGTGTGCAGCACCTTGATGCTTAGGTTGCCCAGCTTCAGTACCTCGCCGTCGGTAGCGATGTGCGCCTCAAAACCAGTCTTTGCATTCGGGCCATAAACGATGGTTGCGCCGGTTTTCTTCGCAAGGTCGAGGTGGCCAGACACAAAGTCGGCGTGGAAGTGGGTTTCCAACACGTACTTGATGGTTGCGCCGTCTTCGGCAGCTCGGTCAAGGTAGGGCTGCGTTTCCCGGAGGGGGTCAATCACAGCAACTTCACCGTTGCTTTCGATGTAATAAGCCCCTTGGGCGAGGCAACCCGTATAAATTTGTTCGATTTTCATGTACACCAAATTTTGATTAAACAGATGGTACAAAGGTGACTAAAATCATCCCTTCGGCTCAGGTACTATTGTCACAAAACGGCATTTCGACTGCATTAATCTAAAATCTTGGCAGGTCGGGCCGCCTTTCCTCACTTCAACATTAACTCAATTCTGTTCCGATGCGTAATTATCTTGCCCATGCCTTCCAGCTTTTTCAGCAAACGGGTCACGACCTCCCTCGAAGTGTTCAGCTCGTCGGCCAGTTCTTGGTGGGTGGCATACACGTAGCGTTTTTCCTGCAAGCCTGCTTTTTTCTTCAGCAAGCGCCAAATGCGCTCGTCCATGCGCTGGAAGGCGAGGCTGTCCACGGCCTCCAACAAGTCCTCGAAGCGGCGCTGGTAGGCTTGGAACACAAAGGTTTTCCAAGATGGGAAAATGCTCATCCAGTAGTCCAGTTTTTCCACGGGCACCATGATGAGTTCGGTCGGGTCTTCGGCGACCGCCCGCACGGCGCTGGGGCGGTTGGCCGTGCAGCAGGTGAGCGACATGGCGCAGGTATCGCCCTTGGTGAGGAAGTAGAGGAAGGTTTCCTTTCCTTCTTCGTCTTGCCGCATGATTTTCAGGCTGCCCGATAGTATGATAGGAATGGAACGCACGGCCATGCCGGGGCGCATCAATTCTGCTCCCGGTTCGAGCTTTTTCAATACGCCCACTTTCTCTATCTCCTCCACCAGTTTTGGCTCAAAATGTAGTGATTGGATGTTTGTATTCATTTGAAAATGTCTGATATTTTGTAAATTAAATTCAGCTTGGCAGCCTGTCCCGAAATTTGCCATAGACCCAAGTGCCAGCAATGGCGCTCAAAATCGTAACAGCGATGACGGTGACCCCAGTGCCCAACTGTGCGAACAATGGGCCGGGGCAAGCCCCAGTGATGGCCCAGCCAAGGCCAAACGTCAGGCCTCCAAATATCTGACCTTTATTGAATTTTTTGTCCTGAAAATCAATGACCTCGCCTCGTATCGTCTTGATATTCAGTTTTTTAATTAAAAATACGGAAATGGCCCCCACCACCACCGCCGTGCCGATGACGCCGTACATGTGGAAGGACTCAAGCCGGAACATCTCTTGGATGCGGAACCACGAAATGACCTCCGCTTTCACCAGTATGACTCCAAATAAAATGCCTGCGAGCATATATTTGAAATTGTAGTAAAACGGTACTTGCTTTTCGCTGGCGTTCACGCATTGGGAATCCAGTGAGCGCACTTCAAAATCGCTGTGCTTGTATTCTGGCGAGGTTATTACCCGCTGCTTTTTATCTTTCGGTGCATCAATCATGGTGCATCAATTTTAAAGGTTCAACAAAAATGGGACAATGAGGTTGGCGGAAATGAACCCACCGACCATGAAGCAAATGGTGGCCACAAGGGAAGGCCATTGCAGGTTGCTAAGGCCGCTGATGGCATGGCCGCTGGTACAGCCCCCTGCGTAGCGGGTGCCAAATCCAACGAGGAAGCCACCGACGACGAAAAAGAACAACCCCTTCAAAGTCAATAAGTTATCCCAATTGAAAATCTGTGTGGGCACCAATTCGGAGTAGTCGTCAATGCCGTGGGATGCAAGGTCGGCAACCAGCGTTGGGGCCACCTTCACCTGCTCAGGGTCATGCAAATAATGGGCAGCTATGAAGCCCCCTATGATGACTCCCACAATGTAAAAGAGGTTCCAAGCCTCCTTTTTCCAATCGTATTTGAAAAACGGGATATTGGCAGGAATACACGCAGCGCAGATGTGCCGCAGGTTGGCCGAAAGGCCGAAACTCTTGTTGCCCAAAATGAGCAGCAGGGGCACCGTCAGGCCAATGAAAAGCCCTGCCACCGACCAGTGCCAAGGTTGTTTTATCAGTTCTAACATAAGACAATAGATTGTATTTTTGTTTGAGTAGTTTGATTAGTTTGTTTTGCGATAGGACAATTCAGCCCCATCAAACAAACCAAACCCATCAAACTAATTTTTGCCCGTCCAGGCGAGATAGCCGCCCTTCAAATTGTAGAGGTTCTTAAAGCCCTGCTTGGCCATGTAAGTGCAAGCCTCGCCACTTCGACGACCGCTCCGGCAATACAGCAAATAGGTCTTTGACTTGTCCAATTTGGCTACTTCTGCCTCAAAACTTGGCGCCTCGTAGTCTAGCTGACCGGCACCTTCTATCATGCCCTGGGCAGTTTCCTCCGGGGTGCGCATGTCAAGGAGTACGATGCCCGGCTCGGCTATTTTGGCCTTGAAGGCCGCAACATCCAAATCGGTGTAGCCGTCATGCGACGTTTGTGAGGTGCAGGAAAATGCAGCAAAAACAAAGGCTATGGCGAAGAAAAAAACCTGTTTCATGTCCCAAAGTTTAAATAGTTCAAGGTTTGAATTGAATCGCCCACATGCCCCGCAATTCATCGGGCTGGTAGCCCGTGGCGGCGTCCTGTGGGTACAGTTTTTTGATGGTTTCATAGTCTGCTGCCGCAATGTCGGTGCCGACCGTGCCGTGGCATTTCGTGCAAAGCGGCATTAACTTGATGGGCGCTGCATAAGCCACACTGCCATCTTCCAGCAACCGTACACGGGGCTTTGGCTCCCGCACCAATGTTTTGGATATTTCGAAAGCTTCCAGCGCCTCCACCTCCCAGCCTTGCGCCGTATTTTTGGAATTGCGCAACTTGGTGCTTGTGCGGTGGATCGTTGCGCCATGCACTTTTGAGAGGCTATCGAGCAGTGGATAGGCCGCCAGTTTGCAATATTCCACGGCTCCAGCCACACCGCCCGATTCCATGGCCGCCGACAGCTTCCCGCTCATTGCGGCGAAAGCCGCAGCCGTGATGGCCTTTCCTTTTTCAAGATAGGCCTGCTCCTCTTTGGGAGACAATTTTTTGACTGTTGGCTCGGAAGGCGTTGGTGCAGGATTGCTGCATTGCACCAGCAAAAAAAGCATAACCAACAAGACCGAGAGTGTGGTCAAAATCTTCATACACATTGATTTTTATCAAAAAATGGCGTTCAACCCAAGCCCAAGCCAGTTGCCCCGACGGATGGCCCCAACACCGGACTGGCTGAAGAAGGCATTCACCTGCGAGCCATCGCCCGCCGCCCCGGCATCGCCGCTGCGCCAGGTGTAATGCAGCGCCAATTTAAGGTTCTTGCCGTCAAGGTACCAATTTACGCCAGCATCGAAAGTGGTTTCTTCGCCTGCCGACATTTTCAGCGCCGAGGCCATCGCCTGCTCCTTGGCATCCATGCCTCCTTTGAACTGCATGACCATGAAAACTGGCTCCAGCACGAACTTGCCCGTTGGCACGTTCACGCCGAGGCGGAGGTGGCCAGTGCCTTCTTTTGCGGTAAAACTGCCGAGGCTGTCCCGGCCTTCCCTTTCCAGAAACATCCATTCACCATCAAGGTTGAGCGGCCCCCAATTTAGCAGTAGGCCGGGGCCAATGGCGGTGGAAGACAGGAATTGCTCGGTCTCCCCTTGGCGAGAAGCGTTGAAGTCGAGCGAGATGCCTTTCCTTTTATTGAAAAAATTCACATCGTAACTGATGCCGTACTTCTGGAACTCTGGGTCGCCAATGGAGAGCGAGGCCCGCCCGGCCAGCAGCGGCGCATATTTTCCACCCACCGAACCACCTGACAATGAGGCGTTTACGGGGTTGAAAACCCCAAAATTGTAATTAAGCGACAGCTTGCCCTTCGTCAAAACACCGCCGAGGTTCAACCCCGCAGCCCGGCCCAGCCCCGTGCCCACGAGGTGGCTGCGCAGGTAGTTCTGCGACATGGATTTTTCAAAGGAATTGGTTGCCCAACCCGACGTGATGCTCTCCCGTTGCACCTGTGGCCGGAACCAGCCACCGACAAGGTTCAAAGCGTCCGTTTTGCCGATGCGCCATTGCACGAAGGCATCCAAAATGCCGACGGTGGGGTCGGCTTTGTTAAAGCCACCGACGCCACTGGCGAGGATGTCCCGGCCGATTTGGTCGTACATCAAGGCGACATTGTACCGCAGCCCGCTGTACGGCTCGCCGCTGAAGGCTACCCTTGCCCGCCGCAGCGACACGTTGAAGCGGTCGTCCACTGCCTCGTATTTTTTGGAGGTCGTATTGTACACCTCCATGCCCGTAGATTGGATGGCCCAAAGCTGTACGAATGCCTTTACGTCCGGCACGTACTTGCTGTTTTTGGGGAGCCAGCGTTGTATGGGAGAGGGTTGGTTGGCGTCGGCTTGCGCCAATAGGTCGGTGGCCATCAATAGCCAGCCGAGGGTAAGGAGTC
>JADLHE010000297.1 GCA_020848965.1 Saprospiraceae bacterium | reverse complement strand
TCGAGTTCCCGCACGGTGATGGTGAAACCAGTCGGTCGCCCAATCAATTCAGGGTTATCAGACAGCGACTTCTGCGTTTTGGCGATGCAAACGGCGGCCCCCTGCAAGCCCAGCTTTTCGATGCGCTTGAGGTGTAGTTTTGCGTCAGCGGAATATTCGACTTTGGCTGCGCCATAAACTTTGGTGGCGATTGTCTCTATTTTTTGTTCAATTGGCCACGACCAATCGTACAGCGGCTTGAACTGGCTCGTGCTGCTTTCGGCTGCTTCCGCAACGGCATTGGCAAGGTCAATGGCACCGCCGCCGCCTTTTGCCCAAATCTCAGCAACCACAGCCTTGAAGCCCATCTCCTCACAGCGCTGCTGCACGATGGCGATTTCCTCATCGGTATCGGTCGTGAATTTGTTGATGGCGACAACGGCTGGCAGACCGTAAAGGCGGGTGTTTTCGAGGTGCTTCTCAAGGTTCACCAAGCCCTTGCGCACGGCATCGGGATTGGGCACGGTAAGCTGCTTGAGGTCGCCGCCGCCGTGGTATTTCAGCGCCCGGATAGTGGCCACAATGCACATCGCCTTGGGCGCAAGCCCGGCGCTTTGGCATTTGATGTCCATGAACTTTTCAGCGCCGAGGTCGGAGCCAAAGCCCGCCTCCGTCACCACCCAATCGGCCAGCGAGAGGCCGGTTTTCGTTGCAATGACGGTGTTCGTGCCCTGGGCAATATTGGCGAACGGCCCACCGTGGATGATGGCAGGATAGCCTTCCAAGGTCTGCACGAGGTTCGGCTGGATGGCGTCCTTGAGCAAAGCGGCCATTGCGCCGTGCGCCTTCAAATCCCTTGCGTAAATGGGCTTGCGGTCCATCGTGTAGCCCACGAAGATATTGCCGAGGCGGCGCTTGAGGTCTTCGATGTCGTTGGAGAGGCAGAGGATGGCCCTTACCTCCGAGGCCACTGCGATGTCAAATCCTGTTTCACGGGGCATTCCGTTGCCAGTGCCGCCGAGGCCGATGATGATTTTGCGGAGCGACCTATCGTTCATGTCCATGACCCGCTTCCAGAAAATCTGGCGTGGGTCGAGGCCAAGGCTCACTTTTTTGCTCTGCAAATTGTTGTCAATCAACGCACTGAGCAGGTTGTGCGCTTTTTCGACGGCACTCAGGTCGCCCGTGAAGTGCAGGTTGATGTCCTCCATCGGCAGCACTTGGGAATAGCCGCCGCCCGTGGCACCGCCTTTGATGCCGAAAACGGGGCCGAGCGATGGCTCCCGCAGCACCACGCAGGTCTTACGCCCGGTGCGGTTCAGTCCTTGGCTGAGGCCAATGCTGACGGTGGTTTTGCCCTCGCCCGCTGGTGTCGGGCTGATGGCCGTGACGAGGATGAGCTTGCTCTGCTTGATTTTTTCCTCATTAATCAAGGTTAGTGGCAGTTTCGCCTTGTACTTGCCGTAGAGGTTGAGGTCGTCGTGGGAGATGCCGAGCTGGTCGGCGATTTGCTGGATGGGCTTCAGCGTGATTGTCCTTGCGATGTCGAGGTCTGTCATTGTTGGTTAGGCTGTTGATGATTTTAAGAATTTGGTCTCCGATGGCAGTTGCCAATCTGGAAGGGGCTAATGTAGGGTGATTTTGAAAAAATAGGCAGAATTTTGATGGCATAGCCAAAATTGTTGACGGGCCGCTCTAAATCACCCCGTCGAAGCCCGCCTAAAAAGCCGTTGCGCTGCGCCCTCTTCGAGAGCAGGTGCGGACAGCGCCCATTTGTGTTTAATGCTGTTTTTGATAAAAAAAACGGGGGCTGTGTGTTTTGGCAAAAATTGCGATATTCGCAGGGTAGGAAGCGAGTGGCCTTGCGACTTATGAGTGGCGAAGCCGTGCCCAAAAACAGACAAACAACTTTTCAAAAAATTAGAAAAGCCTTCCAGTTTGCCACCAAAGGTTGAATACGAAATTGCACAGCACAAAAACGAAGCGGTCATCTTCATCCGCTTCGACTATGATGCCGCACTGATTGCAAGGGTGAAAAAACTGGTGGGGGTACAGTGGAGCCAGTCACAGAAAGCTTGGTACGTGCGGGATTCGGAACAATTCCGGCAAAAGTTCGGGCTGGCGCCCAAGCCAATCGGGGCAAATACACTACCGAAAATTGACCCCGCCAACCAAGCGGCCTACCAAACCTATATTGAGATGCTTCAGTTGAAGGCATACAGCAAAAACACTATCAACACCTACCGAAATGAGTTTTCACAACTGCTGCTTACCTTGAAAAGCCACCGGGTGGACGATTTGACTCCCGACCGCTTGCGCAGCTATTTTCTGTATTGTGTCAACACCCTGAAATTGTCGGAAAACACCCTGCACAGCCGCATCAACGCCGTTAAATTCTATTTTGAAAAAGTCTTGAAACGGGAAAAATTCTTCTTTGAGATACCCCGGCCAAAGAAACCTAGCATCCTGCCAAAAGCCATTCATGCCGAAGACATCAAAAGGCTACTGGACGTGACGACCAACCCCAAGCACAATACCATGCTGAAGCTCTGCTAAGGTATGGGCCTCCGGGTTAGCGAAATCGTGAACCTGAAAATCACGGACATAGACAGCAAGAACATGCAGGTGTTCATAGAGCGGGGCAAGGGCAAGAAAGACCGTTACGTGAACCTGCCAGAGAGCATCTTGGAACAATTGAGGGCCTACTTCCTTAAATACAAGCCCAAGAAATACCTTTTTGAGGGACAATACGGCAACCAGTACAGCACCCGGAGCGCACAGAAAGTATTCACTGAGGCCATGAAAAAGGCGAAAATCAACAAGGACGTGGGAATTCACGGCCTTCGCTACAGCTGCGCCACCCACCTACTGGAAGCCGGCACTGATGTCACTTTCATTCAGGAGCTATTGGGCCACAAGGACATCAAAACGACCCTTCGCTACACACATATAAGCAAGCAATCCATCAAAAAAATCAAAAGTCCGCTGGATAATATCTAACCATGAAAGGACTAAACAAAGTACTGCTGCTTGGCAACCTCGGCAAAGACCCCGAAATAGTGACCTTAGAGGGCAATATCAAAGTTGCCAAATTCACCTTGGCCACTACCGAAGGATTCAAGGATGAAAACGGACAGACCCACAGCCAAACCGAATGGCACAATATCGTGCTATGGAGAGGCTTGGCAGAACTGGCAGAAAAGTACTTAAAGAAGGGAAGTACCATCCACTTGGAAGGGAAAAACCGCACACGCTCCTACGAGGACAAGCAGGGCCAGAAGCGGTATGTGACGGAGGTGGTGGGCGACGAAATCATCCTTTTGGACAAAAAAGAGGCTTGAGGAGGCACGCATTTCGTATTGCTGCTACAAGTAGCAATACAAAATGCGAAGTACGCATTTTGTATTGCTTGTCGAATGGAAAGCATTTTCTTCGTTTTGTAAAACGTTGATTTTCTTTATTTTGATTATTTTTTGCGCTGAAATAGCGTATATTGGCTGAAACTTTTACATTTGTGCGTGATGTGCGAAAGGTTCGCATATTATTACGTTACCTGCAAGCCAACCAAACGACACAGCAAGAATGGACAACAATTTAAAACATACTGAATTTATCAAATATTGCATTTAATATGGCAGATGTATTTAATCCTATACTCAGCAAACCTAAAAATCTGTTTGTAGAAATTACGACTACATGCAATTATCGTTGCAAACACTGTCACTTGTGGAGAACTTCAGAAAATGATGGAATACTAAGCACAGATGAAAAGGTAAAGATTGTGGAAGAATTCTTTCAACTAAATAATGATGGAGAGGTCATTCTTTCTGGCGGAGAAACTATGTACAAAGAAGAAGAATTCTTCAAACTTTCTTCAAAATGTAGAGGCTTGGGGCTTTCTTGTTCAGCTAATACCAACTCTAGTTTTATAAATGAAAATAATTTTTACAGGGTATTAAATGAAGGACCCAATTATTTAGTAATTTCATTGGACAGTCATATTAAAGATATCCATGATACCCTAAGAGGGGTGAAAGGAAGCTATGAACATGTTGTTTCAACAATAAAGCAACTACTACAAATCAAACGAACAATCTGTAAACAAAGTGATGTTATGATTAGAACTAATACAGTAATTTTCGACAAGAACATACATCAGTTGTATGATTACATCCAATTCGCTGAATCATTAGGAATCGATGGAATTACATTCCAAATATTAAATCCCACATTTATGAATTATTCTCGTACCGACCATTTTTTTTCTAATCATTTTTTTAAGGAAAAAGAACAAGCAAAAAACTATTTACATGAAATAATAAATTTACTGGATGAGCACAAAATTATTCTTACTTCTAAAAGAGATTTTGAATGGATGTGCTTATACATTGATAACCCAGATTTCATTTCACAGCAG
>JADLHE010000296.1 GCA_020848965.1 Saprospiraceae bacterium | reverse complement strand
GGGAAACTGCCCGATGTATTGGAAAAACTACCAGCCGTGGAATTCAGTTGGTAAATCAGGGAGCCGATGCCGCCGGTTACTGAAACAACCCGAAGGATACCATCCTCGCCTACCTCATATTTGAAATCGGTAAGCGCACCTTCGCCGCTTTGGCAAGTTTCCACAGAAACGTTGCCGCAGGCATCCGTCACCTTCACCCAATAATTCGTGCTGCTTTGTATATTGTCAAAAATGGGGTTGTCGGCAGGTGTGTTGTTTGTGAATGGCCCACCAAGGCCAACCGTCGAAATGGAATATTGCAGCGGTGCCAGGCCACCCGAAGTCGTTGCTGCTATATTGCAACTGCCACAAACCAAGGAAATATCGGGGCTTTGGTAATTGCCGCCCACCGTCACCGACTGTGTGGCGGAAGCGCCCGTGCTGCCATCCGTCACCACGACAGTGTATTGGCAGGGCTGAAGGTTGTTGAAAATGTTCGTCTGCTGAACCAATGCTACCTGAAGGCATGGGCTGGAGAGTTCGTAGCTGAGCGTGCCGGTATTGCCGGAGGCAGTGACTTCAATGCTGCCATTAGAAGAGCAAGTGGCTGCTTGAACTTGCACCGAAATACTGACTTGCGAATAGGAACTCGCAATGGCAACAATAAATAATGCAGCTACTAATATTAATCTAGCTTTCATGAGATGGGATGTGTCACGGATTTATTGAAATGCTTGGGTGAATCTATATCTAAATGCCGTTTGGCAGCTGAAATGTTTGCCGAATGCCGATTATTTAGATACGAAACTGCTAGTACTCGATGGGGGGAATAACGGAGGGCTTGGGTAGTTACCACCCTTTACCAATTTTTTTGCCAGTAAGCTTAAATTCAAAAATAATCGGCTTCCGTGCTAGAAATAGTTTGGCTCTATTTCGTCCAAATAAAAAACACGCTTGGGAAATGCCGATTTTAGCGACACAAAAAGCCGTTCCGATACCCCGTTTGCACCTTGCTTCCCCAAATGGTTGAAGATGGTGCGCAGCTTTTGCGAGGCTTTGACGCCCAAGTGGTTGGAAAGGAATTCCTTGAGAAGGGTATCGTATAATTGGAAGGTGGCTTGGGTTTTTTCCTTCAATAATGATTGGTCAAATGCCATTAAAAGCTCCAACGAACGCTGCTCTTGAAGCAAGCTGAACAGTTCATCCAGTTTTGCCTCTTTTTCAAGAATGGTGGCGATTACGGCAATATTTTGACGGTAATCATAACGGCCTACCAACTCGGCCAAGAGTTTTTTTACAAAATTGGGCCAATTCCCCTTGAAATTGGCCTTGCATTGTTCATAAAAAGCAAAGTCCTTGGTCTCCAAAAATTGATGCCTCGAAATCGAAACAACGACGTCCTTTTGGCCTTCCATTTTGGCGCTTTGCAATAAAATCGGTTCGAGCCTTCGCCTCACTTCCTCGTCGTTGATGAGCCGGTGGCCTTTTTCCACCAAATCCTTGATGGAGCGAAAATCGCCGCTTGGCTCCACCACTTCCACCACTTGCAGCAGTTTTTGGGGTTCCGAAAGGCATTCCAAGGTGAATTGCTCTTTATGCCCGGCCATGCTAGGCTTGGTCAATAAATCCAATTTGGTTGACAGCAGCACAGAATGGTAGCTGGGGTCAATTTTGGGTCGGTGGAGGGCATGGTCAACGGCTTCATACACCAATTCCAAAGCCTTTGGCTCCGAGGAAAGGGCCACCCAAATCTGAAGCAAATGCCCTGAAAAGCCGTTCAGGTAGTAGGCTGGACGGTTGAATGCTGAACTGCAAAATTCTAGAATGGCCTCCGATAGTGAGGGTGGGAGCTTGGCAGATACGAGTTGCTTCAGTTTTTCAAAAACCGTTGATAGTTTTTTCTGAAACTGCTCTTCGTCGCTGTCCAGCTTCTTAATAATGGGCGAGAAACGGCCTATCACAGCTCCCAAAATGGCCCAAGCATCGGCATAATGTTCCAAGGCAATGGCATCATCGGCTTGGCCTAGCAATTCGTCCAGTATTCTCTGCAATTGCACAGCGCCGGAATGGCTGATGCGGTCGTTGGCTTTTCTATGCAATTGAATAGCGGAATCCAATAATTGGCCAAACTTTGCTTGGTCATCCAATAGCGGCACTTTGGCGGCAAATTTGGTGCGCAGCGCTAAAGAAAACTGGTTGCTGCCACGGGCAAAATTGCGCACAAAAGCGGCCAGTTCATCTTGCGAAACATTGTCGAGCACGGCGTTCACCGTCAGTTTTTGGTAGGTGAGCGGCTTGGCCCTTGTGCTTGCCTTGGGTGCTGGTTTTGCATCTGAAATTAGGCGGCGGAGGCGCAAAAGCCCGGCGGCCACATGACCGCACATTTTCTCTTTGCCAAACTGTTCGCATTCGCAAGAGCAGGCCCTTACCCTCGATGGCGAAATCTGGATTTCCACTTCAAAACCATCCACCTCGGCTATCCATAAATGGGGCTCATTTTCAAAAAGCCGGGTGAGTTTGCCTTCGTCCAATAGCTTTTCAGCAACCAATAGATAGTGGTCGTCTAGTTCAAACTCCAGATTTTTTAGTAAAAAATTCAAGGCAGTCAGCTTGGATGGCGCAAAACCACAAAGTTAAGCGGATGGTTTATTTGACTCAATCGACTTATCCTACCTT
>JADLHE010000295.1 GCA_020848965.1 Saprospiraceae bacterium | reverse complement strand
GACGGCAGTCTTTTGGCCCTTGGAAGGAACACGCCGATTTCGGGTGGTGAAATCCATATCGTTGATGTGGACAGCAAAGAATCCATCGTGGTGTACAGCGACCGGGAAGGCAAGTTTGAATACTGTTTGCCATGCAACCGCAGCTTCAGTATTTATGCGGTGCGCAATGGCGCAAACTCCGCCCCCGCCATTGTATCCACAAAAGAAAACCCTTGCACCGCAGATGCTAGGATTCCCGTCACGCTTTACCTCGGTGGAGGTTCAGCGCTTTATGCGGGCATGGTCATTCAATTGCCCAATATTTACTTCAATTTTGATGATGCCTCGCTTCGCCCCGACGCTTACCCAGAATTGAACGAAGTGGTGGCCATGATGAAGGCTTACCCCGGCATGAAACTCGAACTTGCCTCGCATACCGATGCACGTGGTGGCGCAGCCTACAACCAAGACCTATCCAACCGCCGCTCCAAAAGCGTTTACAAATACCTCACTTCAAATGGGGTAAATGGCAGCCACTTGGTACCACGGGGCTACGGTGAGGGCCAGCTTCGCAACCGCTGCAAATCGGGCGTGAAATGCTCGGAGCGGGAGCACCAGTACAACCGCAGGACCGAGGTGAAGATTCTTGAACTGGGCGACCCATCCATCACAGAAGCTGCTTCCACGCAATTGGTTGCTGATAACCAGTCCAACAACAACGACTCAGCTGAACTCAACGGCGACCCCAATGCGAACAAAGGCGGCGACGAAGGCAGCGTTTCTTCTGAAAATGGGGAACTGGTGCCCGTTTCAAACCCTGAAACTTACAAAGGGAAAAGCTTCACGGTGGTTGCTGGAACCTTTGCCAACCAGGACAATGCCAATCGGAGGTACAATATGCTCAATGGCATGGGCTATGATAAAACAACCATTGTAAAACAGGCCAGAAGCGGCCTCTATGCTGTTTATGTAAGCACATTCGACTCCAAAGGCGAAGCCTTCAGTTTGGTCAAACAACTGGCCAATAAGCAACTGAGCGCTTATGTACTGAAGCAGTGAAAGATAGTTGAGAGTTACAAGTTTTGAGTTATAAGTGGCTGCCACTCAAAACTCAAAACTTGTAACTCATAACTTCTCAAACCAGTCGTTGCTGAACGGCAAACTTCACAAGCTCTGTGCTGGAGTTGAAATCCAGTTTTCGGAGGATGTTTTTGCGGTGCGTTTCCACGGTGTGTTTGCTGATGTAAAGCGTTTGACCGATGCGCTGGCTGCTTAATCCCCGGCTGATGAGCACCAAGATTTCTTGTTCCCTGCGGGAAAGTCCGAGGCGTTTGCGGAAATCATCGGGAAGCGAATTGGCATGTTCGGTGGCAGGCGTTGCGTCCGTTTGTGCATGTGCAACCATCGTCACATGGATTTCACCTTGGAAAACACAGTGAATAGCGTCTGAAATTTCCGTGGGGGTGGCCGTTTTGGGCAGATAGCCGGAAGCGCCCTCATGGATGAGCGACCGAACGAGGTCAGGCGAGTGATAGGAGGAATAGGCTAGGATTTTCACCCAAGGGGCATTTGCTTTCACCCACTGGATGTTTTCGTAAAAATCCTTGCCGGGCATGTTGAGGTCCATCAAAAGTACGTTTGGCCTCGCTTGCAGCATTTTGAGGGTCAGTTCGTCACCGGATGCTGCGGTGCCCACTACTTGAAAATCTGGGCGATTGGAAAGAACACATGAAACACCCTGAAGTACGATAGGGTGGTCATCGGCAATAAATACCTTGATAAGTTGTTGCTTGTTCATGGGAATAGCTTTAAGTTAAACAAAAAAAACATAATGCCGGTGTTCTACAGTGTGCGGTCGGAAGACTTACAAGTGTCCCGAAAAAATGCGGCGAAGCAACTGAAAGTTGCCGCTAAAATCGAAGCAGGGTAGAAGGTGTTTTTCTAAGACAAACTGCTTCTCAGGTAGGATGTCGTATTTAATCGGTTCTTGAAAATCGGGCGCAAGATAAACATTTGTACAAAACCACAAAAGTTATTCAAAAAAAACTAATCTGTTTTGAAGGCAAAACGAAGAAGCCATTTTAAGCTAAAAGAACAAACTTCAACAACATGATGGAGCAAACAACGACTACAGCGAAATTGACCCGAGAAATCCGCATGTTGCGCAAAGAAAATGAAGCGCTTGCCAATCAGATTGCCCTTCAAAAACGAGTGTTCAGGGAAGTGAACCTTGCCCTTGGTGCCTTGGGCGACGTGGCCATTGCCCGCCTCATCCCAAATGAGTTCATTGCCAAGGCCAATGAGGAGGAAGCAAATTCCAATGCTACCGTGAAAATCTCTACGCTTTCGGAGCGGGAAAAGGAAGTGCTGAAGCTCATCGTTAACGGTCTCACCTCCAAGGAGATAGCCGATGAACTGGGCATCAGCAAGCTCACCGTTGATACCCACCGAAAACATATCCAACAGAAATTGGGGGTGTCGAAACAAGTGGATATCCTTAAACTTGCCATGAAATCCGGCATTGCTTGAGTCGGTGGACGGTAAACGGTGGACGGTTGACGGTAGTCGGTTGACGGCCCACCTCTCACCGACCACCGACCACCGACCATCGACAACCGACCACCGACCACATGCAAAAGAAAATCAACGCCTATTGCGAAGCGCATACCAGCCTGCTCATGCCCGAATTGTATGAACTGGAGCGGGAGACCCACTTGCGCACCTTGTCGCCACAGATGATCAGTGGCAAGCTGCAAGGTCACCTGCTGAGCCTGCTGACCTCCCTCGCCAAGCCCAAAACGGCACTGGAAATAGGCACCTTCACGGGTTATTCGACCCTGTGCATCGCAATGGGGCTGCCAAACGGGGGCGTTCTCCACACGATTGAGGTCAATCCCGAATTGGCGCATATCAGCCGGAAGTATTTTGAGAAAACGGGCTTGCAGGACCGGATTGTGGCCCATATTGGCGACGCCAAAAAAATTATTCCAAGCCTTGGCCTCCGCTATGATTTGGTTTTCATGGATGCTGCAAAGTTTGATTACCCGGTTTACTATGAAATGCTGGTGGAAAGTTTGAACCCTGGCGGCCTGCTCATCGCCGACAACGTGCTTTGGGATGGCAAAGTGGTGAGCAAAGCCAACGACGCCGATACCTTGAACATGGATGCCTTCAATAAACTGGTGCACAACGACGCACGGGTGGAAAACATGATTCTGCCAGTGCGGGACGGCGTTATGGTGGCCCGCAAGCTCGACTGAGCCACCATGTGGAAAAGTTTCTTATAAAAGATATGTTACTTATTCGCCTATGTATTGTCTCAATTCAGCAAGGGCGAACACGAGGTAATTGTTGTTTTTAATTTTTAGCTACAATTTCTTTGTTTTGGTGGTTCATTTGATACCTTTGTGGCATCATTCGAAACAATTGTTCTTACCCTATTTCTGGATTTCCGTTCCAGCCTCCTTTATCGAATCAAGTCAAAACAATAGGAGAAATTTTCAATCAGCTTTTTACAATAAATTCAAATTAAATTCTAAGTGTATGAAAAAGCCAGTAATTCTACTTTGCTCACTGTTCCTTCTAGCGACTGCTGTGCAGGCGCAAATGGAAGGTCTTCCAGCCAATCCAGTACCAGGTAAATGATACATCCGTTGTGTGACCCCTGAGCAGTACGAAACTCAAGAGAAGCGTATGTTGGCCCGTCCAGCTTATACCACGCTCAAGAAAACGCCTGCTGAGTTCAAAACGGTTGAAGAGCGGGTAATGGTGAAAGCTCCTTCCAAAAAGTACGTTGCTTACCCAGCAGAGTACAAAACGGAGACTGAGACTTACGATATCGAAGATCCGTACAACGAGATCACAATCATCCCAGCTAGGTTGGGCTCGAAGTCCGAAACCATTGAGATTCGTCCAAAGGTTGGCCGTTGGGAGTACCAGACCTCAACTGCTGCTTGTAAGTCTGACGATCCACGTGATTGCATGGTGCTTTGCTATGTGGAGCACCCAGCCGAGTTCCGCAGCGTGAACAGCCAGACCGTGGAAGCCGATGCTACTTTCACCAAAACCAAAAAAGGTGGCAAGTCTATGACCGTAAGCCGCCAAGTGGTTGCCAAAGAGGCTCGTTACGAGACCATTGACATCCCAGCTGAGTACAAGACCATCACCAAGCGTCAGCTTGTGAAGGATGAAGACGTTGTGAAAACAGAAGTACCTGCTGAGTACAACGTTGAAACCGTTGAAATGGTGAAGGACAAAGGTGGTGTTGCCGTTTGGGAAGAAATTGACTGCGCCCTTACTGACAACAACGTACTGCCTATCAACTACGAATTGGGTAGCGCCCGCCTCACTTCCGAGGCTCGCAGCCTGATTGACAACAAGTTGCTGAAGCTGATGAAGGACAGGCCAAACATCCGTGTAGAAATCGCTGCCCACACCGACAGCCGTGGTTCTGCCGATGCCAACCAAAGCCTTTCTCAGGCACGTGCCGAAAGCGTGGTGAACTACCTCGTGGGCCGTGGCATCCAGCGTAGCCGCCTCGTGGCCAAAGGCTATGGCGAAAGCAAACTTAAGAACCGTTGTGCTGACGGCGTTGAGTGCTCTGAAAGCGAGCATGCTGCCAACCGCCGCACCGAGTTCCGTGTTTTGAGCAAATAATTTTTGCTGAAATTCACTTCCCAAGTCAAAAAGGCGGGCCATCGGCTCGCCTTTTTGCGTTTTATTGCCCTGCAAACACCTTCTTTCCCTTTCCTTTTCTACCCACCTTGCCTTACCTTTGCGCTCCTTTTGGGCAACTTTCCGCCCAAAATCCGTTTTATCGAACAACATGGGATTTGAATTTCGGCTTGGCACTTCCCCCTAATCCGAAATCCGCAATCCGCAATCCGAAATCGCAATGTCTCAAACATCCGCAGACGCATTCAAGAAACTCACCGCTCACTGCAAGGAGTACGGCTTTATTTACCAATCATCCGAAATCTATGATGGCCTCAGCGCAGTCTATGATTACGGACCGTACGGCGTTTTGCTCAAAAACAACATCAAAGAATATTGGTGGAAAAGCATGGTGCAGATGCACGAGAACATCGTCGGCCTCGACGCCGCCATCTTCATGCACCCAAGTACCTGGAAGGCCAGCGGCCACGTGGACGCCTTCAACGACCCGCTCGTTGACAACAAGGACAGCAAGCGCCGCTACCGGGCCGACCAACTCATAGAAGGTGCCATCGAGAAGATGCAGGAGAAGGCCGAAAAAGAGGTGGAGAAGGCCAAGAAGCGCTTCGGCGAATCTTTCGATGAAAAGCTTTACCGGGAAACCAATCCCCGGGTGTCGGAGTACCTGCAAAAGGCAAACGACATCAACGACCGCATGAACGAGGCGCTCCGCAATGGCGATATGCCTGGCCTCGGTGCGCTCATTGCGGAGCTGGAAATAGCCGACCCCGACACGGGCAGCCGCAACTGGACGGAGGTGCGCATGTTCAACCTCATGTTCAATACCCAGCTCGGTAACATCGCCGGCGAAGAGGGCAAGCTCTACCTCCGCCCAGAGACGGCGCAGGGCATCTTTGTCAACTTCCTGAACGTGCAGAAGACCACCCGCCAGAAGCTGCCCTTCGGCATTGCGCAGATAGGCAAGGCGTTCCGCAACGAGATAGTGGCCCGTCAGTTCATCTTCCGCATGCGGGAGTTCGAGCAGATGGAAATGCAGTTCTTCGTGAAGCCCGGCACGCAAAAAGACTGGTACGACTACTGGAAACAGTTCCGCCTGAAGTGGCACCTGGCCCTCGGCACCTCGCCCGACAAGCTCCGCTTCCACGACCACGAGAACCTGGCCCACTACGCCGATGCCGCCGTGGACATCCAGTTCGAGTTTCCGTTCGGCTTCCGGGAATTGGAGGGCATCCACTCCCGCACCGATTTCGACCTGACCGAGCACCAGAAGCTCTCCGGCAAGAAGCTGCAATACTTCGACCCAGAGACGAACGAGAACTACGTGCCTTTCGTGGTGGAGACCTCCATCGGTTGCGACCGCATGTTCCTCGCCATGATGGGCAATGCGCTCGTGGAAGAGGCCGTCGGCAACAACTCGGACGGCGAGGGCAATACCCGTGACGTGCTCAAGCTGCACCCGGCCCTCAGCCCGCTGAAGTTCGCCGTGATGCCGCTCAAGCGCAACGAGCCGGGCCTCGTCGAGAAGGCCAAGGGCATTTTCAACCTGCTGAAGTTCAACTTCCCCGGCCAATACGACGACACGGGCAGCATCGGCAAGCTCTACCGCCGCCAAGATGCCATCGGCACGCCGTTCTGCATCACCGTTGACTTCGAGACGCTGGAAAACGACACCGTGACCATCCGGGAGCGGGACAGCATGGCGCAGCAGCGGGTTAATATTTCAGCGCTGGAGGGGATGATTCGGGAGAAGGTGGACATGGCAAGGCTGTTTAAATGATGAATGATAAATGATGAATGATGAATGGGGGCTGCGTTCTCCATTCTTCTGATTCGATAAGAGAAAAGGGGTGGTGCCGAGTGGCGCTGCCCCTTTTCTGTTTTTGTAAAATTGGAATCCAATTCCAATTTTACAAAAGAATAGCTTCACGGCAGGTTTTGGCCATATCTGCCGCTGCGGAGGTTTTTTGTGTAGCAAGCCAAATTTTTTCACGCATAATAGGGCATCGCCCACGTTTGCTCATTCCCCGTTCCATCCCCGCTCTTCCTGCTGCTACTTTGCCCCCATATTCATCATTTATCATTCATCATTCATCATTCAAAAAGACATGGAGACAACAAAGAACATCCCCTGGCGGAAACTCGCAGTCTCCACTGCCATTGCGTGCAGTATTTTATTGGTCGGTTGGCTCGGCCTCGAAATCGCCTATGCCGCCGATTTCGACTCCACCCGGCGGGCGGCTTACCTGCATGTGTCGGGGCAAATCAAGGGCTTTGCCGAGGCGGTCTTGGCCTTCATAAGCCCGCTGGTGCAGTTGGCGGTGGCGCTTTTTGTGCTGCAATGGCTGGTAAAGCGTTTCAGCCCCAACCTCGATTTGAGCCAGTTCGATTGGCGCTCGGTCAATATCGAGAAAACGCTGCTGGTAGTGGTCACCCTCGGCTTCGTGGTGGTCTCCCTAAAGGTTGGGCTGGATTCCCTCGTGCATATCAAAGAGATGCTGCTTGTGCTGCTGGGGCTTTATTTTGGGACGATGAGGCGGGGTATGTAGAGTTAGGGGTTTTGAGTTTTGAGTTGGGGGGCTGCAAATGGGCAATTTAATGGCTATAACTCATAGATAAAGCCGGACCATTTGCAGTCATCAAACAATAAAACAATCAAACAATTCAACAATGCACGGCATCACACCTTCTTTTTGAGTACCAGCATTTCCTCTTTTTTCTGAATCATTGTTTCAAACAGTGCCTTTAGTTCTGGGTATTCGGCGGGCTGGAATTTCTGTTTGGAAATGTTCAGGCTAGAGGAAAGCTGTATGGCGCCGTTGCCTTTATTGGTGCTTGAGAAGAAATAGCTGGCCCCGCCGGTGGTTGCCGAGTTCATCACCATTTTGGGCAGGCTTTCCAGTTCATAGTCTGCTGGCAATTGGAGGTTGAGGGTGATTTGCTCCAAGAAAGGGTAGGGGATGTCCACCGGATACAGCCGCTCTTTCAGCTTGAACAGGTTCTCGTTGAACTCGGAATAGAGTATCGGGGATAGGTAAATAT
>JADLHE010000294.1 GCA_020848965.1 Saprospiraceae bacterium | reverse complement strand
CCGAAGAAGAAATCACCTTAGAAGTTGAATAGTCAAAAGAAAACAATTTCCCTTCTGCATATTCTATATCGGTACTTGGCACTAGGTTGCCAGTTGGTACTACTGCCCAAGTTTGGCCATAATCAGGGCTTTTCCAAAATTGCGAATCAAAATTATCCACCACAAAGAGCATTCCGTTGGCATAGGTGAAGTCTGGTTGGCTAAAACTTGAATCAGGCAAGGTCAAGCTTTGCCAATTGACACCATCGTCAAAGCTAATATTGGCAGTAAAATAGTTTGAATTGATGATGGCATTTCCAACGTGAATCAGTTTGCCGCCGCCCCAACCTGACCAGCCGCCGAAATAATAGTTCAACCCATTGTCATCGCTATGGTATCTTCCCAAGTCGTTCACTACCAATAGGTTTTGACCTGCTGAAGCAATGTCATAGACATAGTTGGTATAGATAAAGTTTTGTGGGGGCAGGTTGATATTGCCACTCTGCCACGTTTGTGCCGCTGCATCAAAAATGAAAAAACCAGCATAAGAAGCCGTGCAAAGCTTGCCATCATAAATGTCAAGGCAATGGGTTTCATTTGGTTGCGATTCAATCATCGTCCAATTGTCCCCAAAATCCTCTGAGTAAATTAATCCAGCACTAAAGGTAGCTGCATATATTCTGCCTTGGTGTAACTGCATATCGCCGATACTCCAATTATCGGCGAGATTGTTGGGTAACAACTCCCAGTTGTTGCCGTCGAAACTGCGGTACAAACCCAGTTCATAATGTTCTATAAACATGACGCTGCCGCATGGGTACATGTGAAGGCCAGCTAAGTTGTTACCGTTTGATGCAGGGCTGCCAGCAATCAGCGACCAATTAATGCCAGCGTCTTCAGAAACCCATACGCCACCATAAGTGGTGATATAGAGTTTATTGTTCCAAACTTTAAAATCCAGTATAAACTGGCCAAGCGGGAACTGAAAAGCCAATTGCTCCCAAGTTTGACCATCATTGTCTGTTTTGTACAGCTTATTGTCATTTCCTTTGAAAATACGGTCACCATGGAAATAAAACTTACTGGTGGGTGGGTCGCCAGCCTGGATGCTATCCCAGCTAATCCCGTTATCCTCCGATTTCAACAGGTAACGTTCGCCAATAAAAGCATGGTAGTATAGGTAAACGTTCCCATTTTCAACGGTGAATTCAGCGGCGTCATTGGGGTCAAGAAAATTGAAATTCGGGATTTGCGTCCATGATTTTCCATCGGTGGAGCGTGCGGCGATGCCTTGGCTGGCGGTGTAGGCAACATCCCCGTTTATAGCCAAACTCCAAAGGCTGGCCCCTTCTGGCATCGGTACTTCTGTCCATTGGGAATAGAGTGGGGAATTGATTACCGTGCAAAATGCAATTATCAGTGTAGGTAAAAACTTCATAGGTAACGTGTTTAAAAATTATTTAGTTAAGCACAAACCCGTGACTTGCGCCTAATTTATGGTGAATTTAGAAAGAAATTAAATTAGCTAACTCAAATTGCGGAGCAACCCAGCTATTTATCAAAAAAAAGCGTACAACTTGCGCATAGCATAGGATTGCAGTGTCCAAATTTAATGGATTTCTAAATCTGCTACCAACTTTTTTATCAACCGCATCTGCCCCAAGTGGTAGTGCGTATGCTCGATGAACCCGCCGATAGTGCGAGAGACGTTGCCGTATTTCCCATCGGAAAAATGCGTGAGCAATTGGTCATCCGATAATTGCTCCACCAGCACGGCCAGCCGCTCGGCATTGGCCCAGATTTCCGCTTGCAAAGCCTCCCATTCTTCCTGCGATTGCAGGGGTGGGTGCTGAAAACTGAGCTTGTCGTTGCCCTCCAAAGGCCCGCCTTCCATCACTCGCAAAATGAGTTTGAGATAATAGCCATTGTGAAACACCAAAGTGTAAATGCTATTGAGCGAATGGACATTGGTGGTGGCTTGCTGCCAAGTCACGTCGGCTAGGGTTGCTTTCAGGTCAACGGCGCACCAGTTGCCGCCGAAATGGACGTCACGCAGGTGCTTGGCGATTTGTGTGCTTAGGCTCATGATTTATTCCAGTTTGAATTTAATAGGCAAATTGAATTGAACCCGAACAGGCTTACCTTTTTGCATGCCAGGCTCCCATTTGGGCATCATCCGCACCACCCGTTCGCATTCGTTTTTGATGTCCATGCAAATGCCTTTAATGGATTTTATATTTGTGATGCTGCCATCTTTTTCCACGACGAAGCTGATGTAGGCTGTGCCTTGCACGTCGTTTTCCCTTGCCACGGCTGGGTATTTGATATTGGTATAAATGAACTTTAGCATCAGCGATTCGGCGCATTTAGTCTTCTCTTCTTCGTTGCTATTGCTGCATCCGGGGAATTGGGGTTTTACTTCTACGACCTTATACGTGCCATCAGGGGCAATCACCTCTCCTCCGCTGAGCACATTTTCCGATTCCAGTTTGCCGTTGGCATAAGTGCCTTCACGCACAAGTTCGCCTTTTTCGTTCCAGCCTTTGAAAGGCCCATGCGGTTTGCCAGCCACATAGTTCATCTCCGCTGTTTTGAGGTCGCTGGCATTGTAGGTAATCCACAAGCCCACTTGTTCCCCATTATTGTACTTCCCAATGCTACGGCTCGTGCCCGCCCAAATTGTCCAATCCCCTTGCCGTTTACCATTGTTGTACTGCCCTTCGCTGGAAGGGCTGCCGTCGTCCATCCATGATTTGTAAGGGCCTTCGGAATTCATTCGCTTGGAGTCGGCATAGGTTTGGAGCAAGATTAACTGCTTCGTTTCTGGAAAAAACTCTTTGTAGATGTACTTCCCATCTGCCGTTTTTTCAAAAGTGGATAGAAACGTGGATTCCAACAGCGTTGAGCCAGGCTCCAGTTTATCGGCAAATTTGTCCTTGTACGGATTGGGATTAGCCTTGTATTTGCTAGGGGTTTGGTACATGATGCAGCTTGCAAAAAGGAAGCTGAAGCAGAACATTGAAAGCGAGTATTTCATGTCAAGAGTTAATGGTCAAAAAATGAGAAAAGGTTTATTTAGCTTTATAGACAGCAACTGCGACATATTTCAAACAGCCTCTTCGCCGCTGCTAATGAGCTTCAAAATTACGGTATGTTCGCCTTCCGGCAAAGCGTATTTCCAAGCCAGTTCATATCGGCCGGTGGTGAAACTGGCTGGCAACGCAATCGTTTCCGCCATGCCTTTGTCCACCACCATTTCCAAAATAACATCAGCATCGTGCGTGGAGCCTTGCGGTGGCTTGCATTTGCCCATATATTCCGCATTCGCCACGACTTTGGCAAGGGAATCGGCGGGCGCATCCAGTCCTTCTTTTTCAAAAACGCCCGCAAAGGTCAAGTCCATGTAAAGGTCGTCGTATATACCAGGGCTTTCCATCATGGATTTTTTAATGAGGCCATCGTCCCATTCGAGGGGCTGGTAGTCGTTAATCATCGTACCCTGAAAGGCAAACTCCACGGCTGCGCCATAAGTGACGCCGATGGTCTGGCCCGCCCAACCGCCTTTGATTTTGTCCCACAGTTTTTCAGGGGAAAATTGGAGGCTTTGGGCATGGGGCAGTTGGGCAATAAACAATAGGGCGGCAGTTAAAAAAATAAAGTACTTTGTTTCATAAAAACGAGTAGATACAAATTTCAGCTGATTAGAATCCTTTAATTGTTGCTGTTATGCCAGGTATTATAGTCGCTGACAATGAATTTAAAACCTTTTTTCGCACTAAAAGCAGGGATTTCCAATATTGTTTTCACTTTTGGGCAATCACCAAGGTAATCCAATAGTTGTTTCCTAAGGGCTTTTCCATTATCCTTAACTATTATTGGGTTCGGTTCGGAATCCTTCTTTAATAAAACAAGTGTAAATCTTCCACCACCAGTTCCAGTAGGAACAAACCGAAATCCCGTAAATGTGTATTGTTTTAAAAAGCCATTACCAATGATTACGTGGCCAAACACAGCCTTCAGTGTGTCGCTAGTGCCTATCCAGCTTTTATCGTCTATAATTTCTTCGGATAGGTGCAAGCTTGTAAAACTATTGGCTACTTTGCCCTTGCACAAGATGGCAAAACCCTTAATGTCAGAAGGGGTGTAATTATGGATTTCACCTTTTGAATCTGTGAATTGAATGGAATGATTCAAATGAAGGAGGTCTTTATCAGAGAGCTTGCAGGGGTTGCTTTTGATTGTTAAGGTGCCAGAAACAGTATCTCCATCCAAGGTATAGACAATTGCTGGCACTTCATTTTTGGCATCAATGAAATTGGTTATTAAAAATGCAATTAGAAAAACAATGTATCGAGTCATGTCAAAAAAGTTTGAAGAGCTGCTAATTTTAGCTCAAAAATAAATGAATTTTGAACATAATTTTCAATTACCATTTTACAATCCCAAAAACATCACATGGTTCGGGTTGTAATGCGTCTCCGAAATCTTGAACAGCCCCTCGCCCACGATTTCAAAGCCCATTTTCTCGTAAAAAGCCACGGCCCGGTGGTTCTCCTTCCAGACGTAGAGCCAGACGCCAGCTTGCTTTGCTTGCTTCGCAATGTTCAAGTTGAAATCAAACAACTGCTGCGCCAGCCCCAGCCCGTGGAATTCCGCCAGGAAATACAGCCGCTCCATCTTCGTCACGTTTTGCGCCGCCAGCAATTCAAGCGGGCTGTTCAGGATGATTTTGGAATAGCCCGCTGGCCGTCCCTCGTGCTGCATCCAATGGAAGATGTTCCTTTCGTCGAGCAGCTCGGCACGTAGGGATTCCTCGGAAAGCCGAGTTGTGATATAAAGGTTCATGTCCTCGTAAGCGGCGCTGTGGCCGTGCGATTCCCAGAGGGCTTTGCTGGCGAGGACGGAAAGTTGGGGGAGGTCTTGAGTTGTTGGTTTTGTTATTGCAGCCATAATGTCCAATTCATGCTTTAAATCCCAACACCCACCCAATCACCCCGCCCATCACGCCCACCGTGACGCCTGCCGCTGCCACATCCGCCAAGAGCGGCGCAGCACCATTGTAGAAATGTGAGGTGGAAAACCAATAGGTATCGGTCATGACGGCGATGAGGACGCCCATCACAGCGCCCAAGATAGCGCCTTCCTTAAAGGTATGAACGTTCGCCCATTTGCCCATGATGAGTGCCAGCAACAAGGCATAAGCCGCACAGGAAACCACCAGCAAGGCCATGCTGCTTTCTTCCGGCGATTTCTTGAAGCCTTCGATTTGCGTGGTATTGGCGCTCATGTACTGGCCGAGCAGGCCCTCGAAAACGAGCCAACCAACGAGGAAGTAGGTGATGGTGCCTGCGAGGGCGGCTAGTAGGATTTTAGTCATGATTTAGGGAAGGATTTAATGAGATTCTGGCCGTGAACCCATGATTCACGGCATAAAAAAACCAATAAAAACCAAAACAGAAATTCCGTTATAGCTTTAGTGCTTTCATAAGTATCAAGACGCCCCTGAAACACCGTTATCACCCTCAAGAAATCTTTGAAAAGTTTAGGTATCGTGCCAACTATCAAAATTGCCAGGATGACCGAAATAAATATTAAAAGATAGCCAAATAATTTCTTCATTTACTTGATTTAATGAATTGGTCAAACTTCATTTCTCAATATCTTCTCCATCGCCCGCCCCTTCGCCAGTTCATCCACCAGTTTATCCAAGTAACGCACCTGCTGTGTCAGCGGGTTTTCGATGTCCTCTACCCGGTAGCCACAGATGACGCCCGTGATGAGCCGTGCATTGGGATTTAGCGTAGCCTGTTGAAAGAAGGTTTCAAAGCTCACTTTCTCCTCCATCAGCGATTGCAGCTTTGCCTCGTCGAAGCCCGTCAGCCACTCGATGATACGGTGCAGTTCTTCTTTGGTGCGGCCTTTCTTCTCCACTTTGGTGACATAGTGCGGATAGACGGAGGCAAAGCTCATCTTGGCAATTTTTTCGTCGTGCGCTGCGGTAGTGGTCATAAGATTAGTTTTGGGCAAAGGTCGGGGTTTGACATGAAAAAATGCTGCTTTTGCTTAAGAACTACTTCAAATTCGGTGCAAAAGGGTTCTAAACCCTCAGCGATACGATTGCTCCGAGCAATCGTATCGCTTTAATGCCCCCCAAAAAAACACCCTTTTACACTTCCTTTACACCCTTTTACGTGCAAAATTTGACATGCCAACCGCCCCGCCTGCATCTTTGCCGCATTCTTTCACCAAATCAAATTCAAGCATGCGCAGTCTTTCGCTATTATCCTTGTTCCTAGTTGCTTGCCTCTTCTCCTGCCAGCAGGCGCAGGAAGAGGGCCTCTACAGTTTCTCAGATGCTGCTGCGGATGGGAAGCCAGACAAAGCCGCCGCCACCTCCACAACGACCGATATCCTCTTCCAATCCACCGACGGCGGAAAAACCTGGCAGGACATCAGCGCCGGGCTGCCTGCGGGACTAAAAGGCTGGAGTTTTTTCATGGCCAAAGGCGAGCTTTTGTTGGCCAGCGAGCAGGGCCTTTATAAAAGCGGTACTGCTGCCAATCACGTTCATTGGGAAAAAGACGGGGCCTTAGACCAAAAAATCATCCATGTATCGCCTAATCCGGCTGGAATGATGGCCGTGGGTCGGAACTCCCAGATTTATCAAAAAGCAATGGGTACCGACGTTTGGATGCCCATTTTTACGGACTTCAAAAACTCGACCGCCCGCATCGTGTTCAGCGCCAAGGACGGCAGCATCTTCATCGGCGCCGATGGCGGCCTTTTCAAATCCGCCAACGGCGGTAAAACATGGAACCACGTCATCAAGAATGGCTGGGTGCTGAAAGTGCTGGAATCGAACGGCGTGATGCTCTGCACCAGCCAGTGGGGCATCATGCGCTCCACCGACGGCGGCGAGCATTGGGAGAATGTGCTGAACGAAGGCGGCGTCGGCATTTACCTGACCACCATCAATGACGGCTTCGCTGCCATCAACTACAATACCGAATCAAAAACCCGCCGAGTCCGCACTTCCACCGACGGCGGCAAGACTTGGCAGCCCATTGACGAGACCCTGCCGCCTTCCTCCCTCATTTCCACCATCCAGCAAGTCGGCGGTGATTTCTATTGCGGCCACCCCGACGGCATCTACCGCTCCGTTGACCACGGCAAATCCTGGTTCTTGGCCGTGCCCGCCACCGAGAAAAAAGTCTTCAACCTGTTCACGCAAAATGGCATCATCTACGCTTTGCAGCAGGAGGGAGGGTGTTAATGATGAATGATGAATGATGAATGATGAATGGGGGGTGCCGCATTCATCATTCATCATTTATCATTCATCATTCAATAGATTCCGTCACCTGCACCTCAAACTCCGCCGTCACCGTCCCCAAGTTCTTCACGATGAGGTATTTGGCACCGGGCGCCCAGCCAGCATCGGCGGCGGTGGCCTGCACGGACTGCATGGCCAGCACATTCAGCTTGACCGGATTATCCGACGCAGAGGCATTGGCGGAATAAAAGCACTGCAATTCCACTTGGTTCGAGCGGTTCACGAAAACGGTATCGGCATTGGCGCTCATTCTCAGTTTATCGGGCAAGCTCACTGCCGTTGTCATGCCCTGCTCCACGGCCCCGCTGGATGCAAACCGGGAATCCGTGTCGCTCGATGGCCTGCGGAGTTCGCTCAGGTCGAAAAAGTTCTCCACCATTTTGATGTTCTTGCGGTATTTCTTCTTCAGGTCGCAGAGGTTATCGTCCAAGAGGTCGGCCAATACGAGGCGCTGCTCCTCAATCATACTTGACGTAAAAGCCGTAGTGCCAAAACCCTCCGTTTGCGTGTTGCGGGCATTGTTCAGAATTGTCAGTTTCTCTGCCACATTATCTGCTACATGTTTGAGCTCCGGATAAGTCAACAAGGTTTTGTGCAATCCTTCCACCGCCACCATCCGCATATCATATTGGGAACGTTGGAAAGGCTCCTTGTTTCGGGGAAATATGGCTTTAAACTCCGGCGTCCAAGTTTCAAAAACCTGTCGCACCATCGTCTGCCATTCATCGAACCAATAATCACTCATATTATTCAGTTCTGCCGTAAACTTTACCGTATTCCCAATGCTCAAGTTTTCTTGGCTGTCCAAGTTCGAGAACATACTTTTGTAAAGCATTAGCACAGGTTCAAACACAAGGAGCATCGCCATGATGAAAGGGTCGGCCTTCATGGCCTGCAACCTTGACAAATGGAAATTGGCGATGCGCAGCATCTTGCGCCTTGAACCCCTTGTGTTGACTTCGAATGTGTTGATGAGCTGAGCCCAGAGATCGCTTTTCATGTCTTCTAATATTTAAGTATAAAAATATGACGGTCCCACTGACCATTTTCTCCTCAAAATACTCACGGCCCTTGGCACCGTAAACCCGGAAGCGCCGGGTTATAAACCTAATAACGCAATGTTTTAGTAATGTTGCCTCAAAATGAAACATTTTTTAAAAAACTTATAACCCAGCAATAACGCCAGTTTTCACTGCCCAAGCCGCCCCAAAAACCGCCCCGAAGCTTGTAGCGACATTTGGAATATTCCAAATGCCATAGCGGAAAAAATTCGGCGATTTGGAATATTCCAAACGGTCAAAAATCTTTCGGGATAGCGTTCGGAATATTCCGAACGCTATCCCGAAAAGCGGAAAGGCATTTGGAATATTCCAAATGCCGTAAAAAAAATAGGGATGCCTTTTGAAATATTACAAAGGTTGCTGAGGGCGTTTTTGGGGGCTAGGGTAGGGGGAAAGAACGGCATTACCCCAAGCAATGCTGGCAAGTTTGCAATTTGCCAGGCTCGGCATTGGCCATTTAGTGGTCAATTTTTTTTGGAAAATGCAGGGATTTGGTGGGAAGGAATGGGTGCTAAATTGGGCATGGGTAGGCTGGCAAGTTGCAAACCTAATCGTGTCCCACATCTCTTGAACCCCGTGTATTTACAGGAGTTTCCAAAGGGTGCTTTTGGAAGTTATAAATTTGATTAATCCTAAATTTAAAATTTTACAATTTGCTTGGCACTTGATTTTGCTGGCTTTTCAAATTGAAAATGCAACCTGAAACTTCAAATCATGCTGAACTCAAATTTTATGGGACACGATTAGCTGATAGACTTGCCAGAACGGGGGAGCAAGTTTGAAGCAACACATTGTTGTGCGTGGTTCATTACTTTTCACTGTCTTAAAAATTCATATCTAAAAAAAAATGGTAAATGGTAGTTTTTATGCCTCTATTTTGATGCTTAGTTTCTCCAATTCTTAATCCAGCGTAGTTTGGATATTGTAATGTAATATCTTTAAACTCTTTTTTGACAATTTCATATTCAAAATTTATTGTAATAACGAAGTCTTTATATGTATTCCAAAGGGCATTAAAATCTTTAGCCTTAGAATATATCACAGCGTAATTTTGTTTTATTCCGTTGGGGTCATAATTTTTTGAAAGTTTTAGTAAGTGATTTGTAGTTTTACTACTTTCAATGCTACTAAGATTAAATGCTTCAAAAATAGATAATGGAATATTATCACTAGTAAATATCTCAATATCTAATTCTCCAGTGCTTTTACCTGTTGATGACTGCCCTCTTTGGGTTTGGTCTTGTACTATATAACCTTTGGCAGATAATAAACTGCGGATTGCTGAATTGTACTGGTCTTCGCTTTTATTATGATTCTTGTGATTGCTTTGCACCTCGCTTAATATCCATAGAATATCAGAAAGTAGTGACTTTTGCGTTCTGTCATATGCTATTGATTTAATATCTTTTAAATCTTCCAATAGTAATAAGTCAATAATATCATAACTAGCTTCTTTTTGAAAATTTCTAAGAACTGTATTGACATTTATAGACTCTTCTAAATATATATGTTTCAAGATAGAAACAAAGGAATCATTGTTGTCTACAACAGCTTTAAGAAACTTCTTCAATTCTTCTATATAGTCCTCAAAAGCTCTTGCAATTAAATATTTATATCTAAAAGAATGTTCTTTAAATTTACCATTCAATTTTTTTTTAAAAAAATCAGAACCAATGCCTAACAAAAGCTCTTGTAGTGCAAGTCCTATCCAATTAAAAATATTGATTGATTTTTCGTATTGTACATTGCTGATCTTTTTTTGTATTTTTTCTAAATCTTTCGAGTCAACAAGATTACCTTGAAATGAGTTAACTGATATACATTCAACCTCGCCATCAAAACTTGCTAAATCATTAAAGTTTTTATTTTTCAAGTAATAGTACAAAATGCTCTGTACATCGTCTTGCTCAAATAGCGATTCTTTGATATCATCAATGAGCTCATTTAATGTTTTCATATAAACCAAAGTGAATTATCAGACATTTTTAGTTCATCAAGATAGAAACCTTCAATTTGTCCAAATTTCTCAGCAAAAGATGCCATTAAATTTGTGTATTTGATTGTTACAGGTTTCCCGGATTTGTTGTAGCTTGTATGGGATAACTCGGCAAATTCATAGACTTGCTTAACCGTTGTCTCTAATTCTATCTTACTTGATCTTTGATCAATTTCTATCTTGCAATAATTTGAACTTACAGATGTTAAACACAAAAAGCCTAACCTGTTATTAATTTTTACAAAAATTCCTCTTCTTTGTTTTTCATCAACACTTTGTGCAAATAATCTATAATTATGTCCATACCCTATATGCACAAATGTATATTCAAACTGATGATTCGAAAATTTATTTATTACATTTTCTAAGGCTCTAATCTCATTGTTTTTACCAGCAGATTTGTAAATATGAAAAACCAAATTAAAAGGTTTATCTGCTTCAAGAATGCCATCATCAATATATTTTTGAATGTTTTCGATCAGGAGTTTCTCTAATTTTTCTCTATAATCATCCATTGTAGTAACAGAATTCACCTGTCCAAACATACTGCCAAACAAATATTTACCATCTCCTCTGAAGATAGTTGCCAATCCTAATAACGGTTGTCCATCTTTATCAGTCGTTGCTCCAATCCCAATCACTAACTCATTTTTAGATTCTTTGGGTTTAATCGTCCAAGCCATCCCACCTAATTTTGCGTAAATATTTAAAGCTAAATTATGTGGACTATAATTTGATTTCTTATTTTTGACATCATCAAGATATTTTTTTATTTGTTCTATCTGAATATCTTGCACATTAAGCCCTTGTTCAAAAAACTTTAATTTACAAAAATATTAAGGAGAAAGATGT
>JADLHE010000293.1 GCA_020848965.1 Saprospiraceae bacterium | reverse complement strand
TCACCAACCCCTCGGCACGATATGAGGCGGAGGGCATGGCGGGCATCGTGAACATCGTACTTAAAACCAACCAACAAAAAGGACTGAACAGCTCAGTGGATGCACATATTGGCAATAACCGCAGTAAGGGCGGTGGCCTTAATATCAATTACAAAAAAGGGAAGTTCAACGGGTATTTCGGCATAGGTGGCTGGTACGCCAACCGACCGGGCACTGGCAGCTTCCGCAATGAGTTCTACAAGTACAACCAACCAGACAGCACCGTTTACTCCAGCATGGACAGGATTCACGAGCGGTCGAACCTGCCGGGCTTCATCAAATTCGACGGCGATTACCATCTGAACTCGAAAAACTTCCTGACCACCTCAATTTCTTATAGAAGAAGCTCGGGGGATAATTCTTCCGGCTTGCAATACTTAGATGCCCTTGGCCAACCAGACAATCTTTACCAAATCACCAACCGAACGGAGGCTGAAAAAGAGTCGGGCTCCAATTTTCGCTCTTCTTTAATTTATAAAACCGGGTTCGAAAAAGAAGGACATGAGCTAATTACCGAACTTCAATACGAGAACACGGGAATGAGCAAATCATCCATGTTCGAAGAGCACTACTTCGATGGGGCAAACAATCCCTTGAGCGGGGTGGACTACCGACAATTGGCCGACAACAGGGAGGGCAACCATAGGTTCAGCAGCAACGTGGACTATATAATTCCGTTTGGAGAAATGGGCAGGTTCGAAGCCGGATGGCAAAGTTCTTTTCGGCAGATTTCCAACAATTACGAAGTAAAGGAGGTACTAAATAACATAGAAAATCCAGATGCAGAATTTACCAATGACTTCTTTTATGAAGAAGCAATTCATGGTTTATATTTGAACTTAGGGAATACCATCAAGAAATTTTCATGGCAAACGGGCTTACGGGTTGAAAACTCGGATGTGTCGACGAAAATGCTCGCAACTAAGCTTTCCAATTCCAACAGATACACAAACCTGTTTCCTAGCGCATTTTTGACCTACAAACTGACGGATGCCGATGCTTTTCAGTTAAGCTACAGCCGCCGCATCCAGCGTCCAGTTTACTCAGACTTGAATCCGTTTTTCACCATCCGTGACCGAAGGAATATTTTTCGGGGCAACCCCAATATCAAGCCAGAGTACACGAATGCCTATGAACTTGGTTATGTTCGATACTGGCAAAAGGCTTCGTTGAGTTCGGTAGCCTATTACCGCTGGACGCAAAACGTAATCAAACGGCTGCAACGAATTGACACCGATTTTCCGGGCGTGACCATTACGCAAGCGGAAAACCTCGATTTCAAACGGAACTACGGCGTGGAGTTCACCTACGCTTATTTCCCTAGTCCAAAATGGCGGCTCAATGGCGATGTGAACCTCTACCACTCGCTTTCCGAGGGCAGTTTTATGCACGGAGAGAAAGAGGTTTTTGTGAGAGGCGGGTCATTCACGATGGAGTCCAAGGCTAGTTCGAGGTACAGTTTCCGTGAGAAACTACATGGCCAAATCTCTCTCTCCTACGCTGCCCCCCGCACCACCACGCAGGGATTCAACCGGGCTACCACTGCGCTCGACCTTGCCACAGGCATTGATTTTTTAAAGAAACGGGGCACAATGACCCTCAGCGTCAACGACCTGTTCAACAGCCGCCGACGCCGTTCTTTTTCCGAGGATGAGACCTTTTCTTCTGCTGATAATTTCCTTTGGCAATCCCGCACGGTACTGCTTTCCTTCCATTACCGCATCAACCAGCGGAAAGAGTCGAACCGGATTTATGTGAATCCGTTTGTGGATGAGAATAATGAGGAGTATTAAAAGACGGGGTTCTCAGTCACAGCTATTTCAAGTTTCTATGGGTGAGCGTAAGAGGTCATTCAAGCAAGCCGCTAATGTTGATGAGGCTGATGTTTCAGGCTTCTTCAAAGTTTTCCAAGTGCTCCATACTTCAATATTTTGCGTGATGCAATTGAATTTTAAGCGCTTGCTGACTAGGGTTTCAGCTTACCAGCTTTATCAAGCGGATACAAATCAAAACTAAAGCACCAAAAACAAAAAACCCTCGCAACTCAATGAGTTACAAGGGCTCGTTTTAGTTTTGGTAGCGAGAGGGAGGCTTGAACTCCCGACCTTGCGATTATGAATCGCACGCTCTGACCAGCTGAGCTACCTCGCCGTTTTGCGTAAGCGGGCGCAAATATAGCGTAGTTTGGATTTTTTTCGTTCCTACTGCGAAAAAGTTTTTTCAGAAAAATTGGAAACAAGGCCAAAACAAGGAAATCGGGCGGTGACTGCTTGGCTATCGGGCCAATTCATTCACCCCATCACTTCAAGCGCCTCAAGCCCGCTTTTGCTTGCTGATGAAGGCCCGTTTTATGGTCCTCGGGCGAAAGGCTCAGGCAGCGATTATAAGCTTCTTTGGCCTGTTTTACCCGCCCCAACTCTTCCAGGATATGCCCTTTTTCCAAGGCAGCCCGGCAGGCGTAGTAATAGGGGCTTTCGGCACCTTTGTCTAGTGCAGTTTGGTAAAATTGAAGGGCTTCCGTGTATTGCTTGAGCTTATGGGTGATGCGCCCCATGCGGTAGTAATATTCAAGCCGGTTCTTTTCGGCTAGGTAATCAGCGGGTTTTTTATCCTTCAACACCTCGTAGGCCCGCTGGAACCTGCCGCCATCGAACAAGACCCTCGCCTTTAGCAACTCGACAGCGGGCGTCTCACTGGAAACGGCCTCTGCCAGTGCGCTCTTATCACTGCCCACGATGGTATAACCCTTTGATTTGCAGAGGTTCATGAATTTGCGGTAGCCCAAAGCATCGCCATTCAGGAGCGAGTGCCAAGCCAGTTTTTGATAGCTGTCCTTGATGAAATTGCGGCCTTTGTATTTGTCCACATAACGCTGGAGGTACAGGTCGGCGTCCTTGTCCAAGCGTTGCAGTTTGCAAAGGCCCAGCATGTAATCGAGGTAATAAAACGGGTGGAACTGCTTGCCCGTTGGGCGTTTCAAGAGGATATTGATGGCATCATCGCCACGGTCGGTGCGCATGGCGAGGTTGGCCATGACAAAGCAGGCCAATGGGTTTTCAGTAGGCTTTAGCTTGGCTTTGTTGATGATGGCCCAGGCTTCCTCACTGTCGTTGGCGAGGTGCAGCAGCAGGTAGGCGTAGTACACGTAGATTTCATCTTCGTAAATGAAGTCCTGCTTGCGGGCGAAGGCCAGCACCTCCTCCAGTTCTGCCCTACCCTGCTCCATCGAGCCGTCCATGCTGCTGAGCCAGTTTACCGTCCATTTATAGCCGTCTGGTATCGTGCCGACAATGGCGTGCAGGATGCCCAAGTCCTTTTTATTGGGCATGAACTTGGGGAACAGCTCCGCATTTTTCGTCAGCAGTTTGAATGCCTTGTTGGTCTCAAAAAAAGCGGTGGAATACTCCTCGAATTTCAGGCGGGCCAAGGCCCAATGCAGCCGAATATCTGCCTGCAAGAACAGGTAATAGGGCGAGGATTTATCGCCTTCCTCCTCTATGATTTCGAGGCGCTTGTCTTTGTTTTTTTCCAGCTTTTTGAACTCCGTGACCTCCTCGTTGATATACACCCGAAAGAAATCCAGGTAATTCTCCACGTGCAGGATGAGCAAATTATTGGGGTCGTTCAGGCGGATGGCGGCCAAATCGGCTTCGGCCTCCCCAAAACGAAGGCTGAGAGTCTTATTGTACGCAGTACGAAGGGCGGGCGTCCACTCAAAACGCTTTTTGGCGTGAACGAAAAAAGGCGCAAAGCAAAGTGCGAGGACGAAGAGTCGGTGCAAGGGATACGTTTTTTGTGGCAAAGTTCGGGGAAAAAGCGGAACCCGTGGGCGGTGCCTCAATAATTCCCCGTTAAATACAACATGCCAAAAGTGGCCACCGTGAGCACCATGCCGAACATAAAGATTTGGTAGGTGATGCGCAGGCGATGGTATTTATTGCCCAAGGTGCGGCCCAGAAAATACAGGTCGTTTACGATGGACATATCAATGTTCTCTTCGGTTTGCATCACCAACATGAGGCCCTTCATATAATCTTCCCGGCTCATTTTGAAGAAATTGCCGAAGAAGAACAGGTTCGACCGCCCCTTGTCAATGGTCGTCAAATCGGTATGTCCCAGCATCTTCACGGGGCGGGTGGCCAGCGTGGCAAACACGATGGACAGGATGCAGGTGAGCAGCAACACCACCGCCGGGTACACGAGGTTCGGGTGCTCCTTCAAATTGCTGCCAAGCATCGGGATGCCAATGGTGATGAGCAGCGAATTGATACTCAGCATGATGTTCGCCTTGTTGTCGGCGATGTTCGTGAGGTCAATCTGGTTGCGCAGCGTCGTTTTGAACATCATCTGGGCGCTCTTGCTCTTGCTGATGGCAAAATCGAGGTCTTCAATATTGGGGCTGATTTTTTCGTAGGCTTTCTTGAGCGCCTTCAAGGTCTTTCTTTTGGCCTCGCCATAGAGCGCCTGCGCCTCGCCCGTGTAAAAGCGGTGGCTTTCCCAAAATTCCAGCCCGTTTTTCAGCCAGCCTTCTTCGGTGAAATGCTGGTCGTTGAACACTTCCAACTCTTTGCGCAGCGCCGCCGACTTCTCATCGTAGGTGGCTCCATTGGTATTGAAGTCGGCGTCCTTGATGATTTTTTCCAGCAGCAGTTCCGGCTCCACGCCCACCGTGGTCACTTCGATTAGGCGATTCACCTGCGCAATCCGTTCGGCTGGCACCTGCTCTTTTTGCAGGAAAGCGGTGGCTATCTCTTGGCTCACCTCCTCGTGGCCCACATACACTTTCGTGAAGCCGGTATCGTGGAAAAGCCCGGCCAGTTCCAGCAATTCCAGGTCCTCGTCGCCCAAGAGGTAGCGACGGCCCAGCTCCTGCGAGGCATCCCGCACGGAGAGGGTATGCTTCAGGTCGTGGTAGCCGTGGTTGGGCGTCAGGCCAGCCTTCAGCAGTTCAATCACATAGGTTTCAGCGTTCTTGGCAACTTGGCTTTGCATGTAATAGCGTTTTAAGCAACGGCGAAGGTAGGGCGAAAATGGTATTGCCCGCTGCCAATGGCTTTTGTATTTTTGCGAGAGAATACTATGCTATGCAGTTTGTAGATTTAAAAAACGACATCGCTTTTCGGAAGATTTTCGGCAACGAGAAGAAATCCGCTCCGCTCATTTCCTTTTTAAACGCCGCATTGGAACTGGAAGGGAACAAAAAAGTGGTCAGTGTTACGCTTTCAAACCCCAACCTATTTCCTCGAATTGCCGGTGAGAAAGCGTCTATCCTTGATGTTCGGGCAACTGACCAAGCTGGGCGTAAATTCGTGGTGGAAATGCAGGTCGCTGAAAAAGATGGCTTCGACAAGCGGGTACAATACTACCTCTCAAGGGATTATTCCATGCAGATAAACCGTGGAGAGGATTACCCTTTGCTGAACCCTGCCTACTTCATCGGGATACTTGATTTCGAGTTCAGCATTAGCGAGAATTACCATACCCGCCACCTGATTTTGGAAAAGACAACCAATGAGCATTTATTGAAAGATATTGAATTTTCATTTGTGGAGTTGCCGAAGTTCAATTTAGCGCTTGATGAATTATCAACACCGATTGATAAATGGACTTATTTCATCAAACACGCAGAGGAACTTACATTTATACCCGATTATGCAAATGAAGATGAAGGCTTGAAGGTGGCATTCATTGAAGCTGACAAGCATAATTGGTCAAAAGAGGATTTGGTCGCTTATGATAATGCCTCTATTGCGGAGCAAGATGAGCGTGGGAAAATCACAGCCGCTGAGAAAAAGGGAGGTAAAAAAAGAGAACTGGAAATTGCAAAAGAACTTTTGACGAGAGGAGTTGATAGTGAATTAATCAAAATATCAACTGGACTTACTGATGATGAAATTGAAGAATTGAAAAATCACTGAACTAAGCTTGGTCGGCTATGTAGCCATTCTCTAAGACTCTTCAAGGTTAAGGAATTTGGCTGCCGTACCTTACCGACATTCTCTATACGAAAAAGCAGAATTTGTGACGTAAAAATCCATTTAATGAGCTAAGAACCATTTCATCCATCTTGCCTTGAAATTTTGAAATCACCTACACACAATTCACCTAAATCTTTGATAATCAACAATTAAACCCAATCACAAGTGTGATTTGCAGCCTTGTTTTTTACGTTTGTTGGTCAACAAACGTCGCTTGATGCCTTGCATTTCACGTTCGTTGGTCAACAAATGTCACAAACAGCGCTGTTTGCGACGAAAGCAACGCTGCTTGTGATGGTTTTTGAACTGATTTCTAGGTAAATCTGTGACATGGGCTGAAGTTATTTTTGGGGAAATAAATATCAGCCCACCTACTCCACCACCACCTTTACCGTCACCACACCTTCCGCCATTTTACCGCTTAGGAAATAAATGCCCTTTGCCACATCAGGCAGTTCAAAGGACAGCTGTTGGCTGCCGACCGCCAATTGCTGCTGCCCAAAATCTTGCACGGTTCGACCTTGAGCGTCGGTGAGGGAGAACTGGCATTTGCCCGGTTTTTTCGGGGTAATTTCGATGTTCAGATGAGCGGAGGCGGGGTTGTTCAGCAGCCGAATACTGGCCAAATCGGATTGCTTTTCGTTCGAAGCCCCCTCAATGAGGTAAGCCCTTTGCATGCCATTGCCAAAGCTGGCCACCCAAAGTTCCGGAAAATACGGGCTTTCGAATACCCGCTCTGGATGCCAAAATTTATAATCCTGCACCAGTGTCCAGTTGGGTTGGCCGCTGCTGATATTGTCCTGTGCATGCCAAAGCCCCTCCGTTTCGGTGGACAAATAAACTCCGCCGAATGGCAAGATGGAAACCGAATTCACCCTGTGGAACTGGCCGTTGCCCGTGATTTTCTCCCAAGTCAGGCCCCGGTCGGTGGTGCGAAAGAGGCCACCGAGGTCGTTGGCCGGGCCGCCCCAGCCGCTCCATACGCAGGCGTACCAAGTGCTTTGCGTGGCATCGTTCGGGTCAATGATGAGGTCTTTCGTCCAATAGTTCATGTCGGGGTGGTTGCGGCGCTCCCAGTTCAGCCCGCCATCGGTGCTCACGAACACGCCACTGCTGTCGCTGAATACACTGTTATTGTTGCCCTTTCGGGCGCTCCAAGTGGTCACGAGCGTTCCGTCGTTCAGGCTATGGATATTGAAAATGCGGCCATTGTTGGCGGCTGGGTTGGACAGCTTTGTCCAAGTGGCCGTAGCGGGATTGCCAATACCATCGGCCCGCCAAACGCCGCCCTTGGTCGGGTCGGTGCTGATGACCCCGGCATAGAGGCGGTCATTGTTCGAGGCATCGGGCGTCACCCAAATGACGGGGTTGCCGAAGTCCCTCATGGTTTGCCAAGTTTTGCCTTTGTCTTGGGTGTACAGCACTTTGCCCGCTTTGTAGGAAGGTTGGAGACGGGTGTCGGTCACGTAGGTGGTCTGGTAAATATCGTGTACACTCGAAGAGGCACCGAACCACAGCGGCTGCGTGTTGTGCTTCGCAATGCGGTACATAGTGTTCTGGTCGTGGCCCGTGTAGTCGAAGCTCCAAGTCTGGCCCGCATCCTCCGAGCGCATGCCTTTTATATCGGTGAAACAGGCGAACAGGTTTGTTTCATCGAACCAATAGACCTGCCAACAGGTGGTCTGCTCCAGACCGATGCTTTGGTAGTTTTGTTTTTTTGGCGTGTTTGCCCCAGCATCATGGTCGTAGGCAGGATTGGTGTATTCTTGTCGCCAATCGCCACCACCATTCAAGGTTTGGTGCACAAAGCCAAAATCGGAGAGTATGGCCTGTTGGCTGTTCAGTCGGTTCACCGAGAAACCCAGCGGAAAGCCCGCCCACGACCAGCCGAAGTCTCCGCCATCGCCCGCATAGCCCGTTTTGATGTTTTGGTTGTTGTCCGTCAGGAAAACATGCTGCCAAGAGTCGCCGCCATTGCTGGTTTTCAGCACGATGGGTGTCTCGTTTTCGGTGCTTCCGGCGAGGTAACAGGTACTGATGTCATTTTCGGCCATGCCTAGCCAAACGACAAAGTCTTTGTCAAGGTCAATGCCGTTCATCTTCGGAGTCCAAGTACCGCTGAAATTGTCCATGGTGTAAACGCCCCGCACGGTTTGCCAGTAGTTGTAGCCCATATTGGTGGCCCAAACGTTGCCGGGGTCGCCCGTAAGGGCGAAAAAGCGGGTAAAGGCGTTGAATTTCGCTGCGCCAAAGCCGATGATGACCTCATCCGCTGGTATGCCCGTGAAATTAGCCACTGCGAAGCTGCCCCCGCCATTGCTGGAATGCAGTATGCCCTCGTTGGTCCCCAGCCAGATATTGTCTTCGTCGAAATAAGCTCCACTGAGCAGGATGCCCGTGCCGGGGTCTGACGCCGACCATTTCTCGGTGGCAGTCTGGCCGCCATCGTTGGAGAGGAAGAGGTGGTTGTAGTCCGTCCACACTACCCTATCAGGGTTCTGGAAATCGTTGAACAAAAAGAGCTTATCTTCCCAAGGCTGGTCGTCGCCGGGCAGGAAGTCCCAAGTCTGGCCAGCGTCCGTGCTCTTTGCGGGACGCATATCAAAGTACTCGGCATCGTAAAGGATGGAGTAGCGGATGGCGTTGTTTTGGGTAAAGCCAACCTTGCCCACCGAGCCAGAGACAGCCTCCTGAAAGTCAACAACCTCATAGCCACTGCCCGTAGTATGATACAGACCGCCAAGGTCGCTGGCCAAATAGATTTCATCGGCATTGTTTGGGTTGATGCTCGGCCCGAACAACGCCCCGCCACCGCCCGTGCCTACGGACTGGAAGTTTTGGGAAAAAAGGAAATTGGGAAATTGCAGACTGATGAGCAGCAGGAGTAGAAGGGTTGTTTTCATGATACGGTACTTGAAGTGAGGAGAAGATTCAACTATACGATGTTCTTGGCCGATAAGTTGTTCTAAAGGATGGGCAATAAAAAAGCCAAGCACCGTGAATGCTTGGCTTTTTTACCGGATAAAAACGATTAGTTTTCAGAAAAACGAATCATAGCCCCAGAACACCTTCTTAAAAACGCCATTTTGGGTGATGAACCAATCGCCTTCGTTGGTTTCCGTAAAGAAGCGCTCCACGATGTCGTTGCGCCTTTCGCCAGTGTTCAAGTCGGTTTTGTAGGTTGGAAAAAAGGCAGCTTTCTTTTCCTTGCCCTTGGTGTCCGTTATCGAAACAACCGAGAACGGCACCATTTGCCGGATGCTGTCCTTGTGCTCGTATTCATTGTTGAAAGTCTCGGCCATCAGCCCTTCAAACCCAGTCAAAAAGCCCTCCACTTTGCCTTCGGAAACTGGCTTGTTGATGGCTGGCACGTTGTCGTAGAATGGCTTTATGCTCCAGTCGCCATCCGTTTTGCTCAGCTTGAAGCCTTGGTTGCGCTGGTGCGGGTATTCAACGGAAACAGCTGCGATTTCCTCCGGCTTATAGGGGAAGATATGGCGGTCACGCCAGTCGTCGCCTTGCAGGTCGTAGCGGGTGCGTATTTGGCCATCCATCAGGGGCAGTTTAAGCACCATCGGCTGTTCGGAGCCATCCAAGAGCGCATAAGTACCGCCCGCATCGGGTGTAACCCCGCCGATATAATAGGCTTTGATGAGCTTGTTGTTTTTCCCGTAAATCTCCACTTTGATGCCTCGGGACGCCATCTCCCTGGTGATATTGCTGAAGGCAGCTGGGGGAGGCACGAAGGCCAATTCCAGTTTGGTTACGGTTTCCAAAAGGTTTTCCACCGCATTCTCGCTGGCCCGCCATTGCCCATTCACCTTCCAATGGTCGCCGTCCCGTTCCAAGGTAGTCGTTACCCCTGTGCGTTTGGCAAGGAAAATCTTCTGGATGTCCCGCTCCTCCACTTTGAAGTTGCGGTCCCAGCCAAGGGTGTGTTTTTCATCTTTTTTGCCGCTCAGTACATACCAAGCCGTGAACCCCGCCAACAGCAGGAAGATTGCCAGTAGCAAATAGTTTTTTTTCATAAGCTTTATTTTAAATTGTTGAATTGCCGGATTGTTGAATTGTTGAATTGTTGGTTAGTTCCATCGTACTGGCCCATCAAACAATTTAACAATCAAACAATTTAGCAATTTAGCAATTCAACAATACAACAAATCATAATACTCTTCCAGCATCCGTTCCACTGAGAATTGGTAATTGGTGCTGCGAATGCTTTTGCGCATCATCTTGCGCCATTTGGGTTGGTTTTCGTAGAAAGTCGGCACTACCTCCTCCGTCAAGGTCTTGTAGAGTGCGTTCATGTCGTGGAGGTCTTGCGCAGCTGGGTCTTCCAACTCCTTGGCATCGCCAAACTGCCAGCCGTTCACGCCGTGTTCGCAGGCTTCGGGCCACCAGCCGTCAAGGATGCTGAGGTTGAGCACACCGTTCATGCTGGCCTTCATGCCGCTGGTGCCGCTGGCCTCTTTTGGCCGCACGGGGTTGTTGAGCCAAACGTCGGCACCCCGAGTGAGCGCTGCCCCGATGGTCATGTCATAATCGGTCAGGAAGACGACCGACTTGGGATATTTCTTGCTCATGGCCACCAAATTGGCAATGATGGCCTTGCCGGCATCGTCCAGCGGGTGCGCCTTTCCAGAGAAAACGAGCTGCACCGTTTGGTTTTTGAGCAGCGGCTCAATGATTTTCGGGTTCCTGAAAATCAGGTCGCTGCGCTTGTAGGCCACTGCCCGGCGGCTGAACCCAATAATGAGCTTGTTCACATCCAGCTTCACGCCGTTCCTTTTTTCGATGAAACCGACGAGCGCCTTCTTGTTCTTGTAATGAACCTCCCAAAGCTTGTCAAAGTCCTGCTCCTTTTTGCCTTCCGCTGCTGCCAAGATGGCGGGGTCCACCCAAGTAGGCACGTGGATGCCGTTCGTGATGGCGGTGATGCTGCTCCGCTTTTTCACGTCCTTCCACATCTTATTGGCGGTTTCGCCATGCAATTGCGCCACTGCGTTCGACTTTTTGGACATCCGCAGCGCACCTACCGTCATATTGAACAGGTTCTCATCGTCGAGGCAACCCAGTTTTACAAGGTGCTTCCGCTTTAGGCAAAGGTTGGCTCCCATGTACTCAATGCGGTCAATGGGGTGGCTCTCGTTGCCTTGCACGATGGGCGTGTGCGTAGTGAACACAACCTGCTTTTTCACTTTTTTCAGCGCTTTTTTGAAGGAGAGGCCGTCCTCGCCCTCCATCTGCTCACGCAGCAGTTCAAAACCAGCGAACAGTGCATGGCCTTCGTTGAAATGGTAGATGTCCACCTCGTGGCCCAAAGCCCGGAGTGCCTTCACGCCCCCGATGCCCAAGACAATTTCCTGTGCAATGCGCTCTTCCCCGAACCAACCATAAAGCTGGCCCGAAATCCATGCATCGGCGTTTTCGGGCAAGTCGGTGTCCAAGAGGTAGAGCGGGGCGTTGCCAAATTTTTCAACGAGCCAAACCTTGCACTTCACGTTCACGTTGCGGATGAGTACGTCCACGGTTACGCCCGTATCTTTCAGGAAGTCGTATTTGCGGTTGCGGTAAGCATCAAAAGGCTGACCGTTTTCATCGAGCATTTGGTCGCCATAGCCTTGCTTCCACATGATGCCGAGGCCCACTATCGGAAAATCGTGGTCTTTGGCGCCTTTCAAATAATCGCCCGCAAGGATGCCAAGTCCACCAGCATAGATTTTGAAATCACTTTGGAGGCCATATTCCATGCAGAAATAGGCCACACGTGGCAGGTTTTTGTTCTTTTTACCCATCTTTTTTAATGATGAACGATGAAGGATGAAAGATGAAGGGCGAGCAGCCTCGCCTTCAACTTTCAGCCATTATCATTTGTACAAAACATAGCTTGTAGGTGGTGCAAGGGATGCAAGTTGCTCTGGCGCCTTGGTAAAGCTGCCGGGAGGTTGTTGCATCAGCACAGTGAATTCTTCTTTGGAAATTTTGCCGTTGTCATTTTCCGCCTTGCGGATGACCAGTTCAAGCGAGCGGTCATCGTCGAGGTCGGTGAGCCAGGCATCTTGCTGGTGGCAAAGACCCTCGTCGCATTGGAGCATGGCGAGGTCCATGACCTTTACGAGCTTATTGGTATTGGCATCCCATTTGGCGAGGGCCAAGTCGCTGGAAGCGTATTTGCCCGGTACCCGGAGGATGTAAAAGCCATTGTATTCAGTGCGGTAGCAGGCATACACACCGCCAACTTCGTTCGGATGAAGTTCTGGAGAAAAATACTGGAGGTCGGCCTCGTTCACCAATTTGCCGGTGTAAGGGTATTTTTCCTGCGTAGGCTCAGCTTCCTTTGTTCCAAAAAGGTGCATTTTGACCACGTTCACCTCCTCAAAAAGGTTCTGTACGGTTTCGTTGACTGCTGGCTGTTTGGCAGCAGGCTCGGTGGTCGCAGCGGTTTCTGTTGTAGCGGCTTCTTGCTTGCAGCCGATAAAGCCGAAGACAAGGATTGCAAAGACAAGTTGTTTCATAACTAATTCATTGATGGTTGTGAATAGTGGGCTTTACACCTAGGTTAGTTTCGGCGGCAAAATTAGGCTTTTTGACAAGCTGATATAATGAAGTTTGGAATCTAACTATTTTCTAAAACAAAAAAGCGCAAGCCCATGTCGGGTTGCGCCTTTTTATTTAAGTCAAAATACGGTTTATTTCTTTGAATATCAGTCGGTTATAGCATCAATTGCAACCGAGGTCAAGCTTCGACTGTGCGTCGTTGTTCGGGAAGCAATGGCCGGAACGAACGGAAAGCGGCTGGTAGCGAAGCAGGTTTGGGTCACGTAGGCTCTTTTCCAAGAACGCCGTGATATCGTCAATTTCCGCTTCCGTCAAACCAAGCGGCTTGAAGTATTCCGAAAGACGGTCTTCGGGCACGTTCGCATTTTCCTTCACACCATTGTTTTTGTATTCAACCACATCCCGAATATTGCGGAAACTTGCGCCGTGGCCGTAAAATGGCGAGTCTGCCAAATTGTACAATTGCGGCACCTTGAACTTGAAAAGGTCGGCATCATTCTTTGTGAAACAATAGCGGCCTTTGTTCTCGCAGGATTCCGAGTTTGCACCATAGGTAATTTCGGTGGTTTCAAACAAATCGCTCATGCCGAGGGCATGAAACTCCATATTGGCAAGGCTGGGGCCGTTGTGGCAAGTGGCACATTGCGCCTTGCCAAAAAACAGGATGGCGCCCCGCTTTTCCTGGTCGCTCATGGCGTTGTCCTTGCCCCTTAGCCAAAGCTGAAAAGGTGCTTGGTTCGCCAAGATGCTGCGCTCGTAGGCTGCAATGGCTAAGCCCGTGTTTTCCTGTCCGTAACGTACACCAGGGTCAGACTCCGGGAAGGCTTTATCGAACATTACCTTGTAGTTCAGGTTCACGCAAATTTCGTCGTTCATTTTCAAGCGGTGAACATCTTGCGCAGCAATTGCCTGCGTCTCCGTTCCATGGTAGCCCAGGTGGTTTTTCGCCTTGGGCGTACCAGCAGTCCAACCAGCCTCTGTGCCTTCGTTCACTCCCACTGCCCCGAATTGGCCGTTCCACAGAATGGCCTCTTGGTAAGCGATATTGAGCGCAGACGGCGAGCGCACGGGTTGGACGTCCAATTCTGTAAGCTGATATTCAGGGTTGGCTTTGCGGCCTTCGCCGTTTATGCCGAAACCCATGCCACCATCCGCAATGCCTTGGTGCGTACCAGCCTGGAAGCCAGCACTGGCGAAGTGGCAAGATGAGCAAGAATAATTGCCCATGTTGCTGGCATGTTTTGGGTTTAGGCCGATGCCTGTTTCATGGAAAAGCAAGGCTCCAAGGTCTATTTTAGCCTGATTGAGTGGATTCTTTGGGTCTTGGGGAATCTTGCTGAACTCATTGCTGAAAGGAATCACGAAATGCGATTTTCCAACTCCTGCAGATGCATCCGAAAGGGCTTGCTCTAGTTCTTGGTCGAGTTTTGGGGTTTCTTCGGTGCTCCCCCCGTCTTTCTGACAAGCGGCAAAAGAAAGCACCAATAATCCTGTTGCTAGGTAATTACTGAATTTCATAAGGATAGATTTGAAAATGGAATACAGGGAAAAATGGCTGATTAGGCTAGCACAGGGGGGATTCAAATAGAAGGGTGAATTCTTTTTGCGAAAATACTGCCAACTAAGTTTAACACGCCATTTCAAACCTCGTTTCTAAGTAAAAATTAAGAAGTTGAATTGTTGATTTTTGGCATGACCGCTAATCGCAATAGGTTATGTGATAAAAATCACGGGATTAAAGGCTAGTTTCTAACTTGCCGCAAAATTTCAGACTATGAAAATCAACCTGATTTCCGACACCGTCACCGAGCCAACGTCCGCCATGCTACAAGCCATGTTCGCTGCCGAAGTGGGTGATGATGTGTTCAACGACGACCCCACCGTGAACGCCCTGCAAGCCAAGGCTGCCGCCCTGTTTGGCAAACAGGCCGCCTTGTTTTGCCCTTCTGGAACGATGACCAACCAAATCGCCATCCGCACCCATTGCCACCAACTCGACGAGGTGATTTGCGACCACTACTCCCATATCTATCAGTATGAAACGGGCGGCTACGCCTCAAACAGCGGGGTGGCCATCAACCTAATCGCTGGTACGAATGGTAAAATCACCGCTGCGCAAATCGAGGCGGCCATCAAGCCCAACTACGACTGGCTGCCGACCTCCCGCCTCGTTGTTTTAGAAAATACGGCGAACAAAGGCGGCGGCAGCTACTATACTTTGGATGAGGTTCGCCCCATCCGAAAGCTGTGCAGCGAAAGGGGCCTGGCCTTCCATTTGGATGGTGCCCGCCTCTTCAATGCCCTCGTCGAAACCGGGGAAACGACCCTCGATTGGGGCGCTGAATTTGACAGTATTTCCATCTGCTTATCGAAAGGATTGGGAGCACCCGTTGGCTCCTTACTCATTGGCAATCAGGACTTTATCGCAAAGGCGAGGCGCTTCCGCAAAGTGATGGGCGGCGGGATGCGGCAGGCGGGCTACCTCGCTGCGGCGGGCATTTTTGCTTTGGAAAATCATGTAGAAAGGCTTCGGGACGACAACCGCCGTGCAAGGGTTTTGGGCGACACTTTGCGCCAGCAATCCTGGGTGGCCGATGTGCGCCCCGTGCAAACGAACATCGTCATCTTCGACCTCGTGTCGCCGCTCACAGCAGCGGATTTATTGAAAAAATTGGAGGAAAAAGGGGTGATGGCCACCGCCTTCGGGCCAGCAACGGTGCGATTTGTGACGCACTTGGATTTTACGGAGGAGATGCTTGAAGCTGTGGTGGAGGTGATTGGTGGGTTGCGAGTTTAGGCAACCTTTATCATATCGTCCAGTTTGAAGGAAACGCCTTCCACAACTTCTATTTCTGCCGACCAGTCGTAGGTGAGCCAAGGCAATTGAGCGGTTGCCACGAAAATCAATTGCTGCTTCGTGAAAATCCAGATGACTTTTTTCACGCCAAATTCAACGTAATCCTTGATTTTGGAGGAGATATAGTCCATTTCGGTCATGCCTTCCAGTTCAGCCTGTACGTCTATTTCAATAACGACTTCTGGTGGCAAATTGGAGAAATTGGGCTTCCACTCCCAGTTTTCGGCTTTGTAGATGGCGAGGTCTGCGCCACGTTTTCCAGTCTTTGAAATGTTTATCCCAAGCTCTCCAGTAGCAAGTTGATAGCCCAATTTTTTGAGCAAAAAATACAGCACCGCTGATAGCGCAGCTTTCAGGCCCGATTGAAGTTGGCTTTCCATGGTGATTTCCTCAATGGTTTTTGTTTTGTTCATTACATCCTTGTAGCCCTTGTAGTAGATGGGCTTGCCACTGACTATCTCGTAAATCAAAGCGGGTGGAACCTTTGGTCCTATTTTACGAGGCGATTTTGCGGGCTTTTTTTGAACGGCTACTGCTTCCATGTAGGATTGATTTTGGTCAAAAATAGGTAAAAACGTTCTAAAAGCCAAACTTTCCCCCCAATTCAACAGGATAGTTAATTCATCAGCAACGGTGCGGTTTGTGACGCACTTGGATTTTACGGAGGAGATGCTTGAGAGGGTGGTGGAGGAGATTGGGCAATTTTAACAGCTCCACAATTTGTCTTGCTAATTCGTTGACATCGTCTTTGGACTTATTGCAGCCAAGTACTTACAAATAATATCGAGTGTTTGAGTAGCTTCTTCAGCAGAAAGTGAGGCACCAAACTCAAACCTTTGGTTTTTCTGGTCAACAATGAACACTATACACAGTAGCCCGTCGGTAAATCCATATTGGCTAGAAGTTCGGTTAGCGTCTAAAAGAATTTGAAACTCTCTGTTAAAATCATTGTATCCAAAGAATTTGATGGCAGGAATTAAAATTGTCTTTTTATGGAAATGTTTAAGACCCTTTCTATAAAAACGGACTTCCATTGCATTTCGGTCAATAACTAATTCTTCACGCCCTCTTGTCAACCAGAAGAATGAATCTAATCCCTCATAAAAAAATATAAGCAAAAATTAATCCTCCTATTGAGCCTATCAATAAGATATGAAAACTGGAAGTAAGAGCAATTAGCAAGAAAATTGGAATGGAGATAACAAGAATTATTAAAACAAGAATAACCGTAATTTTGAAGTAAAATTGATTTCTTCGAGCGTATGCTCAAATGTAAGAAGTCGTTTGTTGATTTGATTTTCATTATTCAAAAACCTAGCAAATCTTTGAATTCGTTCAACTTCAAAACCGTAATTTTCGGAAAATCAAGCCGCTTGAGCACCCTGAACCCGGCATCCTCACTTACAAGATAGTCGGCACTGGAGGCAAAGGCCGCATCCGCAAACTTGTTGTCGTCCGCATCCTTATTCAGCAATTTCCAGTGGAAATAGACGTGAACATACTGGACGTTGACCGACTTCTCAATCAGTTTTAAGAAGTAATAGACGGTTGATGGATTGTATTTTTCGAGCAGCTTTTCCTCGTACTCCAACAAGATGTCATGCGAAACCACGAGGTCGAACCGCTCTTCCATAAACGCCTCGACGACCCAATGCTGGTTGGAGAAAGTTGACAATCCGGCAACGAAAATATTGGTGTCAAGAACGACCTTCATTTGGCTGACGCCTTTAGAAACTCATCCATAATTTCAGGAGAATAGCCTTTGGTTTCCCAATCCTTATTGGCACTTTCCACCATCTTCTTGTAGAAGAACTTTGCCAGCATCCGCCTCACCTCGATAAGGTCATCATTGGACAGTTGCAAGGCATACAATTTTAGCAATTCCAATTGGAGATTGGTCAATGTTGAAGGAATATTTGCGGTAGTTTGCATGGTTTTATTTTTTTGAAACAGTCAAACAAAACTAAGGGTTCTTGCCCAAAAACTCAAACCAATTCCTTCGCCCGCTTCACCGCCTTCTCCAACCCACTCGCATCCTTCCCCCCTGCCGAGGCAAAAAACGGCTGCCCGCCACCCCCGCCTTGGATGTCCTTGGCCAATTCCCTGACCATGTTCCCGGCGTTGTAGCGGTCGGTGAGTTCCTTGCTCACGGAGACCATGATTTGCGGCTTGCCGTCGGCTTCGAGGCCGAAGACGATGACGCAGTTACCAACCTCCTGCTCCAATTGGAAGGCAAGGGTCTTCACGGCGTTGGCATCTTGAAGCGGTAGTTTGGCAGCGAGGAATTTCACGCCGTTCACCTCCTCGAACTGGCCTTTCAATTGGCCTTTGATGGCCCCGGCCTGCTCGTTCACCATTTGCTCCAACTGCTTTTTCAGCGAGCG
>JADLHE010000292.1 GCA_020848965.1 Saprospiraceae bacterium | reverse complement strand
AGATGTTTGGCGATGGTTTCGTGGAAATCCGGCTGGTGGGAGACAACTTCGACGAGTGCGCCGTGGCTGCCAAAAAGTACACCGCCGAGCATGGGGCGACCTTCATCCCGCCTTTCGACGACCACCGGGTCATCGAGGGGCAGGGTACGGTGGCGCTGGAGGTCTTGGATGAAATGAGCGATGTGGACTTCCTCTTCGTGCCCGTCGGTGGTGGCGGATTGAGCGCGGGCATGGGCGTTTATTTCAAGACTTTTTCACCCAAAACAAAGGTCGTGGGTGTGGAGCCGGAAGGCGCTCCCGCCATGTACGAGTCGCTGAAAGCGGGGCAGCCCGTCACCCTCGACAAGATTGACCGCTTCGTGGACGGCGCTGCGGTGAAAAGGGTGGGGGAGCTGACTTTCGAGTACTGCCGCACCGCCCTCGACGACCTCGTGCTGGTGCCGGAGGGCCGGGTCTGCACCACGATTTTGAAGCTCTATAACGAGGACGCCATCGTGGCCGAACCAGCAGGGGCCTTGAGCATCACGGCGCTAGAAAACTACGCCGAGCAAATCGTCGGGAAAACGGTCGTCTGCGTGGTGTCCGGCAGCAACAACGACATAGACCGGATGCCGGAAATCAAGGAGCGGTCGTTGCAGTACGAGGGCTTGAAGCATTATTTCCTCGTCCGTTTTGCGCAGCGGCCCGGGGCGCTGAAGGAGTTCGTTAACCACGTTCTCGGCGACACGGACGATATCACCCGCTTCGAGTACATGCAAAAAACGAACAAGGAAACCGGCCCAGCGCTGGTGGGCATCGAACTGCAAAAGCGCAGCGATTACGAACAGCTTTTGTCGAACATGCGACGGTACAATGTGGACTTTACGGAGATTAATAAGGATGATACGTTGTTTGGGTATTTGGTTTAATCCCGGTTGCCCCGTGGTTTGCGCCCGTGAATCTGCTCGTATCGCTTGATGTTTTCACGTTCAATCCGTTTGGCTTCCCGGCGACCGGGGATATTGAAAAGCAAAATGCGCCCAAAAAACCGAAGCCAATTCACGCCCAGGTTCAAAAAGTTGACCTGTTCCCGGCATCGTTCTGAAAGCCCATCAGCGCCTATTTCGTCGTGGCTGATACCATATTTGAAAACATCGTCGTCCGTGGAGTCACGGATTTCGTCGAGGTGGTGCAGCTTTTCGTTTTTATTGGAATTGCCGTGAAACATGGAGGGGAAATTGGTTGAAATTGGAAATTATGAAATTGAGGTACCGGAATTAATTTACTAATTTCTCAATTTCAAATTTCATCACTTCTGCCAGCCGTTTCGGTTGCTGTAAGTTTCGTAGCTGATGGCAGGTTTCAAGGTTGCTTCCTTGCCTGTCTTCCGACGGTAGGCGGCATTCGCCAAATGCAAGAGTGGCTCAAAAGTGAGTTCAGTGGGCATTTTGGCAGGTTCGGTGAGGACGGTTTTGAAAGCAGCTTCGCCACTGGCGACTACGGCGCAACGGGCATAGAGGAAATCGTCGGGCGAAAGATAGCCCTCGGCTTCTTCATCGTCCAAGAAGACCTGGGCATGAGCCTTGGTATCAAGGTGGTGCAGCTTTTCGGCCAATTGGTCAACGAACTGATAGACTTGCGAAAGTGGCTGTTTTGACAGGTATTCAACGGCAGGTTCGAGCACGGCGGCATCGTCGCCAACCTTGTCCCAGTCGAGTTTTGAAATGACGTTCCAAAAACCCGATTCGCCCAAGGAAGGCGCATCGCCAGCAGCATCCACCACATGGATTTCGAGGTCGGACTTGGCGTGTTCCGCTTTCATTTTTTCGATGAAGCGGTCGTCAAGGTCTTGTGTATTGATTTTTAAAACGGCTGTCATGACTTTTGGATTAGCTTTACAAATGTAGGTTAATTAGGTTGAAACATGAAATTTTGATACAACTCGCTGACCATCAAACTTGTTGGCTACTTTAATCAAAAGCCGAACAGTTGTGATACTTTGGGTATTTGGTTTAGCCACCATTAATGTAAGTAATAATGACAAGAGGTTATATCGCAATTTCGATACTGCTAATTATTGACGTAGTGCTGCATTTCACAAATGGCATTTCGTTTTTGGGGCAAATCAGCGATAGAATTCTTTTCTGGACTTGGTTGATAATGACCCCAATCCTGATTGTCAAGAATTTTGAACGGAGATGGGCAAGATGGTATTTCGGAATAATTATCATTTCATTCGTTTTGAGTCTTTTGCCAATGGGAATACCTTTTTTGACAATTTGCGCTTTTGCGGTAGAAACTGATGTTGAAAGACGTATAGGAGATTACCGATTAAGAGAAGGAGCAAAAAGCGTGATTGCGATACCCAAAATTACGCTAATTGAAGAGATGGGAATTCTTGAAAAGGAAGTCGGCGAAACAGATTTTTATATTGACATTGCAGGGGACAATTTTAGGTTAAATGATTTTGATGACATTAGATTGAATGAGGAAAGTGACAGTGTAAGACTTGATTTTTTTTTAGGAAATCAATCTGTGATGAAGAAGATAAAAGTAGATCATTAGCCTCAACTTTTATCAGACCTTATCAACCGCAAATAGTACAGACCTAACCGATAGAACCGAAACACAAATTGACGATGAAAAACTTCGGTCTGTACGATTCCAAATTCGAGCACGATGCCTGTGGCATCGGCTTCGTGGCCAATATCAAAGGCAACAAGAACCACCAAACCGTGAGCGATGCGCTGACGGTCTTGGAGAACATGGAGCACCGCGGTGCCTGTGGCTGCGAGGAAAACACGGGCGACGGGGCGGGCATCCTCCTTCAAGTACCGCACGAGTTCTTTTTCGAAGAATGCCAAAAGCTAAGTACGTACTTACCTACTTACGGCAAGTATGGCGTGGGCATGGCCTTTTTCCCGAAGGAAATCCGGCTGCGGGAAGAGTGCCGGGACATCTTCACCCGCGCTGCCGAGCGGCTGGGGCTGGAGGTGCTTTGCTGGCGCAAAGTGCCGGTAAACACGGAAGGGATCGGCCCAACGGCACTTTCGGTGGAGCCGGAAATCGAGCAGGTTTTCATTGCCCGACCCGACAGCATCGCCACGCCGGAGGAGTTCGAGCGCAAGCTGTTCGTGCTGCGCAACTACTCGACGCACCTCGCCAAAGCCGCATTGCCGAAGGACGAAATCGGGTTTTACCTCGCCTCGCTGTCGCACAAAGTGGTCGTTTACAAGGGGCAGCTCACCAGCCACCAGGTGCGTCAATATTTCCCCGACCTCAGCGACAAGCGGCTCGTCAGTGCCTTTGGCCTGGTGCATAGCCGCTTTGCGACGAATACTTTCCCCTCTTGGAAGCTGGCGCAACCCTTCCGCTACATTGCCCACAACGGCGAAATCAACACCTTGCAGGGCAACCTCAACTGGCTGCGCACCAGCGAAAAGGGCTTTAATTCGCCCAACCATTTCACCAAAGAGGAAATGGACATGCTGCTGCCTATCGTGGACGAGGACGCCAGCGACTCCGCCTGCCTCGACAATATGATTGAGCTGCTGACCCTCACCGGGCGCTCGTTGCCGCATGTGATGATGATGCTCATTCCCGAAGCTTGGGACGGCAACGAGTTCATGGACCCCGTGCGCAAGGCATTCTACGAGTTCCACGCCTCCATGATGGAGCCTTGGGACGGCCCTGCCTCCATCTCGTTCACCGACGGAAACATTATTGGCGCCACGCTCGACCGCAACGGCCTGCGCCCCAGCCGCTACACCGTCACCCACGACGACCGGGTCATCATGGCCTCCGAAAGCGGGGCGCTCATCGTTGACCCAAAGCTCGTAAAAGAGCACGGGCGCTTGCAGCCGGGCAAGATGTTCGTCGTGGATTTGGGCAAGGGCCGCATCATCAGTGACGAGGAACTAAAGGCGGAAATCTGCGCCCAACAGCCCTACGGCGACTGGCTCGACAAGCATAAAATCCGCCTCGAAAACCTGCCGCCGCCACGGGTCACGTTCAGCGACCTTGAAACCGCGCAGGTGTTCAAGTACCAAAAAGCGTTCGGCTACTCGACCGAAGACCTCGAAGAAATCATTGCGCCGATGGCGCTTGACGGCAAGGAACCCATCGGCTCGATGGGCACGGACGTTCCGCTCGCCGTGCTGAGCAACCAGCCGCAGCATTTGAGCAGCTATTTCAAGCAGTTGTTTGCGCAAGTGACCAACCCACCGATTGACCCGATACGGGAGCGGATGGTGATGTCGCTGGCTACTTTTGTGGGCAATATCGGCAACTTGTTGGAGGTCACGCCGGAGGTTTGCCACACCGTGGCGCTCAAACATCCCGTGCTGAAAAACAGCGAGTTGGAGCAAATCCGCAGCATTGACACAGGCAATTTTCAGGCGAAAACCCTCCAGATGTACTTCCGTGCGGACGGCCAACCGGGCAGCATGAAAAAGGCACTCGACCGCATCTGCCGCTACGCCGAGGATGCCGTTGCCGATGGCTTCCAGGTGCTCGTATTGCAAGACCGGGCGGTGGACTCGACTCACGCCGCCATTCCGTCGCTGCTGGCCACCGCTGCCATCCACCACCACCTTATCCGCCGGGGTTTGCGGGGCAAAGTGGGCCTGGTCATCGAGGCGGGCGACGCTTGGGAGGTCCACCATTTCGCCACGTTGCTGGCCTTTGGTGCTACCGCAATCAACCCCTACCTCGCCCTCTCGACCATCCGGGACATGAAGCGGAACGGCAGAATAGAAACCAATCTTTCCGAAGGCCAGCTCGAATACAATTATATCAAGGCGGTGAACGAGGGGCTGCTCAAGGTCTTCTCGAAAATGGGCATTTCCACGCTGCAATCCTACCAAGGGGCGCAGATTTTTGAAATCATTGGCTTGGATAAACAGGCCGTCGTGGACAAGTATTTCACTGGGGCCACCAGCCGCATCGGGGGCATGGGCCTCGACGAAATCGCAAGGGAAACATTGGCGAAGCACTACCTCGCTTTTTCCAAAAAAGAAATCCCGGTGGACCGCCTGCCCGTCGGCGGCATTTACCAATGGAAACGCAAGGGCGAGGCGCATCTTTGGAACCCCGCCAGCGTCCACCTGCTGCAACTTTCGACCCGCACGGGCGACTACCCGACCTTCAAAAAATACTCGAAAGTCATCAACGAACAGAGCGAACGAGCGGTCACGTTGCGCAGCTTGTTTGAGTTCAAAAAACTGCGCCCGTCCATCCCCATCGAGGAGGTCGAGCCCGCCGAGAACATTTACAAGCGCTTCGCAACGGGTGCCATGTCCTTCGGCAGCATTTCGTGGGAGGCGCACACGACGCTGGCAATTGCGATGAACAGGCTGGGGGGGAAGAGCAACACGGGGGAAGGCGGCGAAGACGAACTGCGCTACTTGGATTATGACGAGCTTCAAAAACAGGCCGACCCCGACAAGCTGGCCGTATTGCGGAGCAAATCAAACCCATCAAACAACTCAAACTCCTCAAACAAACCGCTCCGCAGCGCCATCAAACAAGTCGCCTCCGGCCGCTTCGGCGTGACCAGTCTGTATTTAACAGAAGCCGACGAGTTGCAAATCAAAATGGCGCAAGGCGCAAAGCCCGGCGAAGGCGGCCAGCTCCCTGGCCACAAAGTGGACGAATGGATTGGCAAAGTGCGCCACTCGACGCCGGGCGTGGGCTTGATTTCGCCGCCGCCGCACCACGATATTTACTCCATCGAGGACTTGGCGCAGTTGATTTTTGACCTGAAAAACGCCAACCGCAGCGCCCGCATCAACGTGAAGTTGGTGTCGAAAGCGGGCGTGGGCACCATTGCCGCAGGGGTTGCGAAAGCAAAGGCCGACGTCATCCTCATCAGCGGGCACGACGGCGGCACGGGCGCATCGCCCATGAGCAGCATCCGCCATGCGGGTCTGCCGTGGGAACTCGGGTTGGCAGAAACGCACCAGACTTTGGTGAAAAACAAGCTCCGCAGCCGCGTCACCGTGCAGGCGGACGGGCAAATGAAAACAGGCCGGGACATTGCCATTGCTGCGCTGCTGGGAGCAGAAGAATGGGGCGTGGCAACGGCGGCGCTCGTGGTGGAAGGCTGTATTTTGATGCGTAAATGCCACTTGAACACCTGTCCCGTCGGCGTGGCGACCCAAGACCCGGAACTACGCAAGCGCTTCAACGGCGACCCGGAGCATGTGGTCAATTTCTTCAAATTCCTCACCGAGGAACTGCGGGAAATCATGGCGGATTTGGGCTTCCGCACCATCGAGGAAATGGTAGGTCAATCCGAATTTTTGGAGGTCAAGGACGAGAACCTGGCCAATAATTTCAAGCTGAAAGGGCTGGACTTATCGCCAATCCTCTATCGGGAGCCAGCTGACCCAAGCGTCGGTTTGTATAAACAAGAAGAACAAGACCATGGCTTGGCGGGTGTTTTGGATTGGAAACTATTGGCGGCTGCGCAACCCGCTTTGGAGTCCAAAATGCCCGTCTTTGCTGAGTTTTCAGTGATAAACACTGACCGCACCATCGGGGCGATTTTATCGAATGAAATCACGAAAAAATACCGGGCGGAAGGGTTACCGGACGGTACCATTCATTTCAAGTTCAAGGGCACGGCGGGGCAGAGCTTCGGGGCATTCAACACCCGTGGCGTCACGTTGGAACTGGAGGGCGGCGCCAACGACTATTTCGGCAAGGGGCTGAGCGGCGCACGGCTCGTCGTTTACCCAGACAAGACTGCGACTTTTACCCCCGAAGAAAACAGCATCATCGGCAACGTGGCGTTTTACGGTGCCACGGGCGGCGAGGCGTTCATCCGGGGCAAGGCTGGCGAGCGTTTTTGCGTGCGCAACAGTGGTGCAAACGTGGTGGTGGAGGGCATCGGCGACCACGGCTGCGAGTACATGACGGGTGGTCGGGCGGTCATCCTCGGCGGCACGGGCCGCAATTTCGGGGCGGGCATGAGTGGCGGCATCGCCTATGTCTGGGACGTGGGCGGCGACTTCGCCCAAAACTGCAACCCCGAAATGATTGACCTTGACCCGCTGACCGATGCCGATGCTGCCGAACTGCGCAGCATGGTGCAGCAGCATTTTGAGCTGACGGGCAGCACGGTGGCGAGGTTCGTTTTGAGCGATTTCGAGAATGAGGTGGGAAGGTTCGTGAAGGTGTTTCCGAGGGATTATAAGAGGGCGCTGGCTACAAAATCAAATCTCATCACCCAAAACTCCTAAATCATAATGGGCAAACCAACCGGATTTTTAGAAAATACCCGCCAGCTTCCCGCCAAGGAAGGCGTCGAAAGCAGGCTGAAGCACTACGGCGAGTTCGTGCAGCAGTACAGCGCCGCCGACCTCAACAAGCAGGCGAGCCGCTGCATGGACTGTGGCATTCCGTTCTGCCACAACGGTTGCCCGCTGGGCAATATCATCCCGGAATTCAACGACGCCGTCTATCGGGGGCAGTTTGAGGAGGCGTACGAGATACTCGCCAGCACGAACAACTTCCCAGAGTTCACGGGGCGCATTTGTCCGGCACCCTGCGAGAGCGCCTGCGTGCTGGGCATCAACCAGCCGCCCGTGGCCATCGAGGAAATCGAGCGGCATATCGTCGAGATCGCTTTCGAGCGGGGCTATGTAAAGGCTCGCACGCATATCCACCGCACGGGCAAAAAGGTCGCTGTGGTCGGTTCCGGCCCGGCGGGACTGGCGGCCGCTGCGCAGCTCAACAGTGCCGGGCATCTCGTCACCGTCTTCGAACGGGACGACGCCCCCGGCGGGCTACTCCGGTACGGCATCCCCGATTTCAAGCTGGAAAAATCGGTGGTTGACCGCCGTATCCGGTTGATGGAGGAGGAGGGCATCACTTTTCGTTGCAATGCCGAGGTGGGTAAAAACGTCCCCGTCGGAGACCTGCTTCGGGAGTTCCATGCCATCGTGTTGGCGGGCGGCTCCACCATTCCGAGGGACTTGACCGTGCCCGGCCGGGAACTGGACGGCGTCCATTTTGCGATGGATTTTTTGAAACAACAGAATAAAGCGGTGGCCGTAACACGGACTGCCAGTCCGTGCTTTCCCACTTCAAATTCAGCAGACACGCCAACTGAAAAGCACGGTCTGGCAGACCGTGTTACGGCGAAGGGCAAGCACGTCGTCGTCATTGGCGGGGGCGACACGGGCAGTGACTGCGTGGGCACTTCCAATCGACAGAAAGCGGCCTCCGTCACCCAACTTGAACTGATGCCAACGCCCCCAACGGGGCGCACACCAAACATGCCCTGGCCGACCTACCCGATGGTTTACAAGACCACCACTTCTCACGAAGAGGGCTGCGAGCGGAAGTTTGCCATTTTGACCAAAGCTTTTTTGGGCGATGAAAACGGGAAGCTGCGGGCACTGCAAGTCGTTGATATTCAATGGACTGGCGCAAAGGATGGCCGTCCGGCGAGCTTTGCCGAAGTGCCCGGCTCAGAGCGGGAAATTCCCTGCCAACTGGCACTGCTGGCGATGGGCTTCCTTTACCCACAAAAAGAAGGGATGCTTGACCAACTTGGCGTGGAGACCACGGGCGTCGGCAATGTGCGGGCCTCGGAACGCAGCTACCAGACCACCATTTCCAAGGTATTTGCCGCAGGCGACATGCGGCGTGGCCAGTCGCTGGTCGTCTGGGCCATCAGCGAGGGGCGGGAGTGCGCCCGCAAGGTGGACGAGTACCTGATGGGGAGTTCGCTGCTGGAGACGAAGGATGCAGCGGTGATGGGATTTGCGGCGTAGGATTTACTCGCGAGGAGGATGGGTACACGGATTGGACGGATGCGACTGATTTTCACGGATTCAATCAGTGTTCATCTGCCCAATCTGTTAAATCCGTGTAACCGTCCTCCTCGCGCCGTCTAACTTGAAAAACCAATAAATTTTATCAAAATCCCCCCAATCCGCTCCGTTTCAATCAAAAAACCATCATGCCCATAAGCCGAATCAAGCATGATGAATTCCGCCTGCGGCAAATGGGTTGCCAGGAACCGCTGCTCACTGGGCGGAATCAATAAATCGGAATCAATGGAAAGCACTAGGGCGGGCATGTCCAACTCCGCCAGTGCCGCTGCTGACCCACTCCGCCCCCGGCCTAGGTTGTGCGAGTCCAGCGCTTTTGACAAAAACCAATAGCACTGCGCATAAAACCGCTGCTCCAGCTTTTTGCCCTGATGCTGGATATAACTGGCTGATTTTAAATCATTTAACTTGTCGTCGCTGTCCGTTTGGCCGTTTTGGTATGCCTCGAAAGTGCGGTAGGTCACCAGCCCCATGCCCCTTGCGGCCCGCATTCCGGCAGCGCCACCCGTGTCCTTGTCTTCGTAAAAACTGGGGTCGGCCTGCATGGCCATGCGCTGTGCCTCGTGGATGGCGATGGCCCAGGCGGTCTCTCGTGCGCTCGTCACCAGCAGCGCCATTTTTTTGATTCGCTGGCGCAACAGGTAGGCCATTTCCAGCACCTGATGCCCTCCGCAAGAGCCACCAATGCAAAGTGCAATCTCGGGAATGTCAAGGTGTTTGCGGAGCAAATCATGCGCCTGGGCCCAGTCCCGGATGGTCACTAACGGGAAGTCCAGACCATACGCCTTGCCCGTTTCAGGGTTGATACTGCGAGGCCCCGTGCTGCCGTAGCACGACCCAATGATATTGGCACAAACGATGAAATACTGCTCCGGGTCGAAGACCTTGCCCGGCCCGAAGAGGCCCGCCCACCAATCCGCCACGTTGGAATTGGCGGTGAGCGCATGGCAGACCCAGATGACGTTGTTCCGCTCGGCGTTTAGCGTGCCGTAGGTATGGTAGGCGATGGTAAGTTCCGGCAAAGTGCCGCCAGCGTCCAGTGGGAAGGGATTGAGGGAATGAAAAAACTGTAGTTCGGGGATGTGGACAGGGATGGTGTAGGTTGTTTGCTGCATTGTGTTTTGTAGAACCTCGCCGAGGTTGGCTGCCCTATTTCCGTTTCCCGTTTTTCGGTTCTGGGAAAATGACTTTTTTGTAAACATCCTTCAAAAAAATGGCGCTGCCAGCTATCTCGAACTTATCCTCAAGTCGGTCGAAGTCCGTGTTTTCCCAAACGGAAGTCTTCCCAATTCGGCTGTAAATGGTCACCAATGGGCGGTCTTGATAGACATAGACGATATGGCGCAGCGAGCTAATCTTCTTGTAGGCGGGCAGTTTTTCGTTCATGTCCCGGATGTATGTGCTTGGCGAAAGCACCTCCACCACTAGCCACGGGTTCAGGTTGGCCGTCAAGCCTTTGCGGAGCAGGTGGATTTGTGGCTCGCCCTTCACCACATGCAGGTCGGGGGCATAGTCCTTTTGAAATTCGGGGATGAAAACATGGCGGTTGCTGCCACGTACGCCCATATCGGGTTCATCATCCAAAGCAAGACCTAAGCGTGCAATCAAATTGGCCACTATTGCCTCGTGGGGGTCGGAAGCGATGCTCATAAGTATGATTTCGTGGTTGTCATATTCAATTTGGTACTCGCAATCTTCCAGCAGGTCGAGGTATTCCTTCCATGACGCAGGGTACCGGACGATGTCCGGGCCGAGTTCGAGCCGCTCAAGGTTGGTGGTTGGATATTTTGCCTCTGCTATCATTTGTCCCGATTTTTTACAAAAATAGGTTTTTCCAAAACCAAAAGTAAAATATATTACAAGACGCTCATTTTCAGCGCATTATCAATATCATTCACAATATCGTCAATATGCTCCAAACCCACCGACACCCTGACCAAACTGTTCGTGATGCCCACATCCTGCCGGGCCTGTTCGGTCAATTTGGCGTGGGTCGTGCTGGCCGGGTGCGTTACGATGCTGCGGGTGTCGCCGAGGTTGGCGGAGAGGGAACACATTTTCACGCTGTTCAAAAAACGGCGGCCCTGCTCCAGCCCGCCCTTGATTTCAAAGGCCACGATGCCGCCGCCTTTTTTCATTTGTTGCTTCGCAACTGCGCACATGGGGTGCGAGTCGAGGAAGGGGTAAATTACCCTCGCCACATGCCCGTTTTGCGCCAAAAATTGCGCAAGCAAAAGGGCGTTCTCGCAATGGCGGTCCATACGAACGGCCAGTGTTTCCAAGCTTTTTGACAACACCCAAGCATTGAACGGCGACAGCGAAGGACCTGTGCTGCGGCAGAGTTTTTTTACCTCGGCAATCATGGCCTTGCTGCCCGCCACTACACCACCGAGTACCCGCCCTTGCCCGTCAATCCACTTGGTGGCGGAATGCGAGATGAGGTCGGCGCCGAACCGGGCGGGCTGTTGCAGGTAGGGCGTTGCGAAGCAGTTATCTATATTGAAAATCAAGGAGTTGCGTTTGCAAAATTGCCCGGTGAAGGCGAGGTCAATCACGTCGAGGCCGGGGTTCGAGGGCGTTTCTAGGAATACCATTTTGGTGTTCGGCTTCACCAAAGCCTGCCATTGCGCCGTGTCGGTCGGCAGCCAATCGAAGCTGATGCCCCACTTGGGCAAGTACTGTGTGATGATGGTGTAGCTCGACCCGAAGACCGCTTTCGAGGCCAGCAGGTGGTCGCCCGATTTCAGGAAGGCAAGGAACGAGGCGAAGACGGCGGCCATGCCCGTAGCGGTGGCCACGGCATCTTCCACGCCTTCGAGCAGCGCCATTTTCTCCTCAAATTCCCTTACGCTGGGATTGGTAAAACGGCTGTAGATATTGCCCTCCTGCTCGTCGGCAAAGAGTGCCCGCATTTGCTCGGCATCCTCGAAAACGAAGCTGCTGGTAGGGAAAATGGGCGTACTGTGCTCCCGGTGCTGGGTGCGGTCGGTCTGGGTGCGGATGGCGATGGTTTCGAAATTCATCTTTTGGTTGATAAAAGTTGATGAGGTTGATAATGAGTGGGTTGCAGTTCAATCTGTCCCATTTGGGACAGATTGAGGTTAGGCTAATCCCACCGAATTCGGCGGGATTGACTTTTTAAAGTCGGGCATTTGCACCAGTTTAGCGCTCAATCTCCACCCCCCAAGTAATCTCCGCCGTCTTGTCCAGCATCTTCGCCACCGAGCAGTATTTCTCGACGGACAGGCCAATGGCTTTCCGGGCTTTCTCTTCCTCGATTTCGCCTTTCAAAATGAACTGCATGTGGATTTTATCAAAAACGGCAGGTACGGCGTCCACCCGGTGGCCGTTCACCTCCACCCGCATGTCTTCGAGCGGCTGGCGCATTTTTTTAAGTAGCGAAACCACGTCCATGCTGCTGCACCCGGCCAGGCTCATGAGCAGCGCCTGCATGGGCCGGACGCCCAGGCCCTCCCCGCCGATTTCGGGGCTGCCATCCATGTGAATCGTGTTGCCATCGCTGTTTTTTGCCTCGAAATGGACGGCGTCGTTGAGGCGTTGGAGTGTGATATGCATAGCTGTTTATTTCAATTTTTTCAATGCTTGGGTGGCCTTCACTTCTGCCAAAATTTCCAGTTCCCGGGCTGCACGTTTTGAGAGGATGGAAAAACGCTCTTCCTTGTTGAAACCATTGTCAATCAAGAGGGCATTGGCGCTTTCCATATTGGACAACACTTGCAGCTCCTGCTCGGTCGCAGCGTCCCGGATGTTTCCCTTGGCATCAGGATTGGCCTCTCGCCATTGCTTGGCAGTCGTACCAAATACAGCGAGGTTCAGCAGGTCAGCCTCGTTGGCAAAGTGCAGGCCTTCCCGTCTTGTGTTCCAATCCATCATCGGCACGAGGTTGGTGCGCACTGCCTCCGTGTGGATGGGGTAGTTGGCTTTCGCCAATTCCCGGCGGAGGTTCCAAGTCAGGCCCAGCCGCTCGGCCTCGTCTTCCTTCAACCGCTTGAATTCCTTGATGAAATAGACCTGAAACTCCGGGCTGAGCCAGTTGCAGAAATTCGTGGCGATGTCGGAATGGGCAAAAGTGCCGCCGTACCTACCCGATTTGGAAATCAAACCAATAGCACCGGTTTCTTCCACGTAACGTTGCGGGCTGACCGCTTTCCGATTGTCAACGGCACCCAGTCTAAAGTCTTGCATTTGCCCGACTTTAAAATTTTCGTTGTGCAGGAACTCCCAAGTCTGAAGGAAAAGCAGCGTTGCGCTGTTCCTCAACCAGTCAGCAATGGTGTCGGCAGGCTTTCTTTCTGTTTGCTTCGCAATGTCGGTGAGGGAAATATAGTCCTCATTGTCGAATTGCTCGATGACGATTTCCAGCCCGAGTACCGTAATTTTTTGTTTCAACATAGTGGTTTGTATATCGGCAAATGTAGTGCTTTGTAGGAAATCATGCCTACGCCAGCCGTTCCGCAACACCCACGCTCCCCTCAAAATCAAACCCCGACAGCACCGCCCCGAACTTCCGTCGAATATCATCCAAGCATAGGTTGCCAATGCTGCCCTCGTGCGTGTGGCTGATTTCACCGTTGAAAACAAACGTGCCGTCTTCCACTTGCTTCGCAACTT
>JADLHE010000291.1 GCA_020848965.1 Saprospiraceae bacterium | reverse complement strand
CGGCAGCGCCGCCGCCCAAGCCGCTCAATGGGGCCGTATAAGAGGCAACGATTTCGCTGTTCGCACCCGCAGGTGTGATGTCGAGGGTGTAATCGGCAGCAGGTACGGTGATGTAAGGGGTCACGTCACCGTAAGAAGCGTTTGATACAATAGTCGCAACGCCACGGGCAATCACATCCACCGCAGGGGCGTCCGTGGAGCCGTGGTTCACGAGGAGGTCAACCGTGCCAGCCATCATAGCGGCTTCACGGGTGTTTTCAACGACATTTAATGTAAATGGCGTGGCAGCACTGCCAACGAGGCCAGAGGCAATAACGGCATACGTTTCGTTGGGCGTAAAATTGACGGAAAAATTGGCAATGATGTCGGCTGGCGAGGTGCTCGGCGACGGTGCCACGCCAATATCGAGGTCAACGCCTGCTGGCACGTCCACGTAAGGGGTGGCGGTGCGGTATTCAAAATTAGTCAAGAATGGTTGCCCATTCACCCAAATATCAACCGTTGGGTTGGCGGAATTGTGGATGATTTGGACACGGGCAGTCTGCGACCACCCTGCATATGCCGCAAAAAGGCATACGAGGAAAAGCATCGTTTTTTTCATTACATTTTTTTGGTTAGAAACCCTTGGACTTGAATGGCCCTTGGATTAATTAACTAAACAGGTTTAGCCACATAAACAATTGGCATTCAGCACAATATGTGGGTTTATAAACGCTTTAGTTGCCTGGTGCTTTAGCTTTTTTTCTTTTGGGATTCAATTGAAATGGCGTAACGTGAAACGGGAAACGCTATTGGGATAAATTAAAAAAAGGTGGCATCCAACAAAATCCAGATGCCACCTCACAATTATCACCTAATTACTTGAAAACGAGTCGTACTTACCTCCTTGCCAGTTTGTGTGCGCAAGAAGTAAGTGCCATTTTGTAGGCCATTCAGGTCCAGTTGTGCAGTTTGAACACCAGCTGATTGAATGCCTATATTTTGTACCAAAACGGTTTGGCCATTTACATTAACGACGCTCAAAACAACCTCCGCCTCATCGGAAGTTTCGAGGTTCACGTTGAGCAAGCTGGAAGCTGGGTTTGGATAAACCGTTGCTTTGGTTGTAACAGCAGTCACAGCAGCTCGATTGGTGCTACCACCGCCACCAGTGAAATTATCCGCCAAGCGAAGCGGGAAGGTACCGCCATTGTCCAAAGCCACCCAAGGCTCGAAGCCAGGGCTGCCGCCGCCAAGGAAACCACTGGCAAACACTACACAAGTGCGACCTTTCCAGAAGCTGAGGTCGGCATCGTAGCTGGCCACGATGGTCGAGTTGTTGTTTCCGGGTGTCACGTCCAATTGGTAGCTGGCGGCTGGCACGTTGAGGTAACCAGAGAATTCGCCAAAGGAAACATTGTCGTACAACACGTTGCCACCTGTGGTGATGTCAACTTCTGGGGCATCGGGTGAGCCGTGGAAGAAGAGGATGCCGACATTGCCGGGGGCATCCGCCATTTCTTGGCCCATGTCGTAGATTTCAAGGTCGAAGCCGGGGTTGCCACCCACGATGCCATTGGCTACTACCACATATTTTTTGCCAGCAGTAAGGTTCAAATTGTAGCTGACCAGCGCCTCGCTTGCCATCATGCTATTGCCGAGGGCAACGCCAAGGTTGAGGTTCACGCCCGCTGGTACATCCACATAAGGTGTGGCGGTGCGGAAAGCGAAGTCATCGAGGAACTTGCTGCCATTCACCCAGAGGTCAACCGTTGGCGTGGGCGAGTTGTGGATGATTTGAACAAGGGCCGTGCTGCCACCGCCTGTACCACCACCGCCGCCGGTTGTAACGGATTTCAATGGGAAGGTGCCACCATTGTCGAGGGCTACCCAAGGCTCAAAACCGGGGCTACCGCCACCGAGGAAACCACTGGCAAAAACCACTGCAGTGCGGCCTTTCCAAAAGCTGAAATCAGCGTTGTAGCTGGCCACGATGGTCGAGTTGTTGTTGCCGGGCGTCACGTCCAACTGGTAGCTGGCGGCTGGCACGTTGAGGTAACCAGAGAATTCGCCGAAGGAAACATTGTCGTACAAGACGTTGCCGCCTGTGGTGATGTCCACTTCTGGGGCATCGGGTGAGCCGTGGAAGAAGGCAATACCCACATTGCCGGGGGTATTGGATGTTTCAGCGCCCATGTCATAGGCAAATAGGTTGAAGGGCTGTGCGCCGCCCACCACGCCAGCAGCCACCACTATATAGGTGCGGTTGGCTTGAAAAGTGACGGGGAATGTTGCGATAGCATCACTGGAAGATGTGCTATTGGCCAAGGCCACACCGATATTGATTGGAGTGTTGGCTGGTACGTCAATATAAGGCGTTGCTGTGCGGAAGGCGAAATTGTCTAGCAGCTTCGCAGTGCCAGCGTAAATGTCAACGGTTGGTGTCGGTGAATTGTGGATGATTTGAACACGGGCGGTCTGCGACCAAGCCATGATTACGGTGAAAAGGAATGCTAGGGAGGTTGTTAGTTTTTTCATTACACATTTTTTTGGTTAGAAACCCGAAGGCTGATTGCCCAACGAAGTTTCGGTGAATAACTGATTGTCGAAAATGCTATGTGCGGGGCAGGCGGGAAAGGTTGCCTGTTGTTTAATTATTTTTTAAAAAAAGTTAAACAAACCAATTCTTGTAAAAACCTTTCCCAAAAACTCCTGTTCCGCAGGCAACCTTTTAAAACCAACTAGCACATAGGGTTTTCAGAAAAGTATTGTGGCCAATGACTGACGAGCTTCTTGTAAACGGCTGTTTGAGGGGCGATGCCCGTTACCAGCAGGCTTTGTACGAAAAGTACAAGGTCGAGCTGTTCATGGTGTGCATGCGCTACGCTAAGAGCAGGGCAGAAGCGGAGGACTTTTTGCAAGACGGCTTCATGCAGGTGTTCCGAGATTTGGGACAGTTCGACACGGCCAAAGGCTCACTGCAAGGATGGGTGAGGCGGGTCGTGGTGAACAAAGTGCTGCAACATTTGCGCAAGAAAAAACTGCAGTTTGCAGGCGCCGATGTAGCCGACTTTTCGAACCAATTGCCCAATAATGAAGACATTTTGTCCATGTTGTCGGCAAAAGAAATCGTTCAACTGATTCAGCAATTGCCGGAAGGCTACCGGGTTGTTTTCAACTTGTTCATGGTGGAAGGTTTTTCGCACCAAGAAATTGCGGAGCAGTTGGGCATTGCTGAAAGCACCTCCAAATCTCAACTATTCAAAGCAAGACAGGCGCTCCAGCGGAGTGTTAAGGAATTAATTTCATCTTGAAGAACATGAGTGACCAAGATAAAAACACAGAGGAAATAAAGGCCCTGCTTCGCAAGAAGCTGGAGGGTCTGCCCCCTGCCGACGATGGATGGAACGTGCCGTCGCCGGGGGTATGGACGGGGCTGTCGGAAGAACTGAAGGCCGTGGCTGGCCCTAAGCCTGCTACCAATTGGGTGGCAAGGCTGGCGACCATCATCGCCGCTTTGATGGTGATATTATTTTGGCGGGAATGCTCCAACCAACGCCAACTGATGGGCCTGAAATCGGAGGTGGAAAAAATGTCCAACTCCTACGATAAATTGCAGGAAGCCTGCAACGAAAAACAGTCGAATGTGCAGCCCGCTTCGCTGGAAGACAACAATGGTCCAATATTAAATGGCGATGCTGCCGCTGCTGGCACCACGGTCTCACCCAATAAAAAAAGTACCAAAAAAGGCCAAAACGCCAAGTCAATCAATTTGTCCAACACATCGAACAAGTCAGTATTTACTAGTAAATCAACAAGCAATCACAAAATCACTGCCGGAGCAATTAATATTGTTCCGGCAATTTCATTGGGCACTCAAACAGCAGAAATAGGAGCGCCGCTAGTCCAAATTTCCTCTAACCTTGGCTCGCTGGACTTTTTGCCCCTGCTTTCCTTTTCCCGTTTCGACCATCAACCGACGAAACCCCAACTTGACTTGCACCTGCCGAATCCCAAAAACCAAGGTGCATCCGTCCAGTTCATCGCCAGCTTGCTCGGTGGCTTGGCTCTTACTGGCAACCAGCTTTCGGGGCAAAAACCGGCCATCATCAAAGACCAAAAAGCACTGCTGACTTGGCGCTCCGGCTTTGGCGTGGAGGCCGCTTTCAACCGCCATTGGTCGTTGCTCACGGGGTTGGATTACGGCCTTTCCCGCATCGAAACACAGTACCAGCTTGCCGTACCATATCGCCACAACGGAGAAACCCAACATGATGACGGCAATTTCGACAACCAGTACAACCATTCCCTACCCTCTTCATTGGGCAACTACCCGGCGCAACTCGTGCTGACCCGCACCAATGGCGTGGATGTGGCAGAAGGTGAGGTGATGAACCTTGAACTCACCATCCGGCAAAAGACCCGATTGCTTAGCCTGCCTTTGCAATTGCGCTATGGATTTGGCAAAGACCGCTGGCAAATTGGTGCAAAAGCGGGCTTTTTTGCAAACCACGTCCTTGGTATTTCCAACGAAAAACCCAAGCTGATTTCCAAGCATGGCGCCATCCACGAGCGGCATACTTCTATCGGAACGCCCCCTTTGAACGACCTCCAGCAATGGACTTTCGATTGGGCATTGGGCACAGATATTCGCTATCAGCTTACACGAAGATTTGGCCTTTCGCTCAACGCCGCCTACCAGCAGGGCATCACGCCCGTTTACAAGGATGAAGCCGTCAAGAACTACCTCCATGCTTGGAACTTGGGGGCTGGCGTGCATTATTGGCTGCGCTAAACAATCTGGCCATTGGCCTGTTTTGCAGCCAAATATTTGCGATGAGCTTCTTGACTGCCGAATGGCGAAAACTGGCCTTGGCCAATTACGAACTAAGCCCCGACCTACTCAAACCTTACCTACCGCACGGCACCGAACTGGATATTTGGAACGGGCGCTGCTACGCCAGCTTGGTCGGTTTCATGTTCAAAAACGTGCGGCTGCTCGGCATTCCCATTCCATTTCACACTGAATTTGAAGAAGTAAACCTGCGATTTTACGTCCGCCACAAATCCGAAGGAGAATGGCGGCGGGGCGTGGTCTTTATCAGTGAACTAGTACCTAAATGGGCCATCGCCTTTGTGGCAAACACCGTTTACAAAGAACATTACGAAGCAGTGCCCATGCGCCATACCTGGAAAAACGACGGTGTTTCACAAACCATCGAATACGATTGGAAAAAGCAGGGCCGCTGGCATTCCTTCCATCTGGATGCGGCCACCGAGCCAATGCCCATGCCCGTTGGCAGTGAAGCGGAGTTCATCACGGAGCATTATTGGGGCTACGCCAAACACTCGGAAACGCAGACCAACGAGTACCAAGTGACGCACCCACGATGGGAGGTTTACGAAGTAAAGAACCATCGAATTGACGTGGATTTTGCGAAGCTGTACGGCGCTGGTTTTGCGGAGCTGAACCAGTTGAAACCTACCTCTGTCATGCTTGCCGAAGGTTCGGAAATCACTGTGGAGCCAAAACGTCGTATCAACTGAGTTTTGCTTGTACTGATTTAAAACGGCGCAGACTAACTTGCCTCCGCCAAAAACTTTTTGGGCGTTTTTTCATTTAAAAATGCACTCAACCAATAGCATCAAAACAATGCCAACCAACCAGTTCGACATCGCCATCATCGGAGCTGGGGCCGCAGGGCTTCACTTGGCGCTGGCCATGCGGAACGATGCTTTTTTCGACACCAAAAACATCCTAATCCTCGAAAAAGACGCAAAAGAGGCCAACGACCGCACCTGGTGTTTTTGGGAAAAAGGCGCCGGAAAATGGGACCATCTGCTCCTCAAATCTTGGTCGAAAGGGGATTTTTTCGGGAAAACAAACCACCGCCCGCTCGACCTTTTGCCCTATCGCTACAAGATGCTGCGGGGTGCCGATTTTTACCGCTTCGCAAAATCGGAGCTTGCCGCTGCCCCCAATTTTACTTGGGTCAACGATGAAATATCGGCAGTGGAAAACTTGAGCATCAAAGGCAAGGCAGGCAGCTATGAAGCCGACCTTGTTTTCGACAGCCGACTGCCCTCGGCCATCTCAAATTTACAATTCCCAAGCTCCAACAACAGCCTGCTCCAGCACTTCAAGGGCTGGTACGTGCGCACCCCCGAACCCCGTTTCGATGCCGAACGATTTACCATGATGGATTACCGCATCCGGTGGCAGGACACGAGCAGTTTTACCTACGTGCTGCCCATCAATGAGCGGGAGGCATTGGTAGAGTTTACCCTTTTCAACGACCGCCTGATTGCGCAGCAAGACTACGACTCGATGCTTCGGCAATACTTCGATAAAGTATTGAATATCAAGGATTTTCAAATACTGGAAGAAGAGTATGGCGTCATCCCCATGACCGATTACCGCTTCGACAAACACAGCACCGGGAACCATATTCGCATCGGGACAGCCGGGGGGTGGATGAAGGGTTCGAGCGGTTACACGTTCAAGAACTGCGAACGGTATTCGCAACGAATCGTGGAGAACATGAAGGCTAGGCGGCCTGCCAACGAGGGCGTTTTCTCGCCAAAATTCCATTTTTACGACTCCATTTTTCTCGGTGTGTTGCACCACCAAAACAGCCTAGGCCCCGGTGTTTTCGAGGAGATGTACGCCAAGAACAAGGTACAGGATATTTTCGCCTTCCTCGACAACGAATCCAGTTTCGGCACCGATTTGAGCATTATCCTGAAGTTCAAGAAATGGCCGTTCATCCAATCGTTTTTCCGGCTCCTTTCCAAAAATATCGGCCATGCACCTCGGCATTGATTTCGGCGCAAAACTGGCTGGCACCACAGCCATTAGCTTCGCAAAACAGGGTGAACTGCACCTATTGCAAAGCAGCAAAAAGCAGGATGCCGACGCTTGGCTTCGCCACCTTATTGCGGAGCAAAACCCAAGCGCCGTGTTCATGGATGCGCCGTTGAGCTTGCCCGGCGTTTACCGTGGCCTCGGCACCGATTTTCATTACCGGGCCTGCGACCGGGCCGTGGGTGCCATGTCGCCCATGTTCCTCGGTGGGCTGACGGCACGGGCCATGCAGTTGCGGGCGGCGTTCCCAGAAATTCCATTTTACGAGGCTTATCCTGCCCAGCATGTTCGTTTGCATTTTGCTGGCGCAATGGGCTACAAAACCGACCTTGATTTGTTTTTGGAAAAACTGGCGGAGCGGCTCCCCCACCCTTTTGCGCAGCAACCCGACAACTGGCACCAAGTGGATGCGGCGCTGGCTTGGCTCACCGGCTGGCGGCATGAGAGCGGTGAAGCAATTTCGTTTGGTGCGGAGGATGAGGGGGTAATTTGGGTTTAAGTATTTTGCCAAAAGACGAAGCTTTCAATCCCATATTTTCCATAACTTTGAAAAAAATTGCGCCATGTCATCACCCTTCCCCGGTATGGACCCTTATCTCGAAGGACACCTCTTCCCGGATGTCCACAACAGCCTAGCTTATTTGATTAAGGTACAATTGGTGCTGCGGCTTAGCCCAAACTATATCGTTCACCTGAACAACTACACGGTTGAGGATACATCGCCCACCGAAGATGTGGGCATCATGTACCCAGATGTGGAGGTTTTTCATAAAGTGGAAATGCTGCGAGAACCTGAATCCGCCTATTACGCCCTTGCGCTGACTCCTGAAACCGCAGTTTTGCCTGAACTAAAACCTGTGGAAGTGCAAATACCCGTGGTGGAAATCCGGGACCGCAAGCACAATCAACTCGTCACGGCCATTGAGATTCTCTCCCCGGTCAACAAGCGAAACCCCGGCCTCCAGCCTTATCGGGAAAAGCGGGACCGGCTTCACAAAGCTGGGGTCCACCTTGTAGAGATTGACCTGTTGCGGCGGGGCGAACGGCCTCTGAAACACCCAAAATTGCCCAAATCGCATTATTTGGTCACGCTTGTGAGAGCCGGCAGCGGCAGTACGCAGGTTTGGGCGATGAGTATGAAAGACCCGCTCCCGGTCATACCCATCCCATTGAGACAACCCGATGAAGATACCGTACTTGACATAGGAAAAGCATTGAAAGACCTTTACGAACAAGGCGCTTTTTGGAAATCCATTGACTACTCGGAGACCTCGCCACCACCCGCCTTCACACCTGAAGAAACGGCATGGATGGCGGAACGCATTGCTGAATGGAAAAACATATAGGCGATTAAACCTTTTAATTGCGTTTACTAAT
>JADLHE010000290.1 GCA_020848965.1 Saprospiraceae bacterium | reverse complement strand
TGTTCCAAAATACGCTGAAACTTCTGCAAAATGGGGTTGGGATTGCCTTTGAGCTTTATCCTTGAATTTAGCAGGTAACCAAACCCACCAGAATTGATTTGAAAGGGTCGGGTCATCAAGGATTGCCCAACGAAGTAGTGCCGAAAACGCCCATTGATGGTGCTGTATTTGGCCAAGCCCAAGATGTCGTCGGTGAACCAGAGGTTGCCGGAGCGGTCAAAAATCGTGAGTGTCCTTTCGTCCTTGATGGGCACGCTTGCGATGGGCGCTGTCCAATCAACAGCCGCCAGTGATTGCCCGATGACATAGGCCCGCAGCCAATAGCCTTGCCGCACCCAGACTTTTTTTTCATTGAAATAGAAATCCAAGCCGGGTAGCTTGCCCAATGGTTTGCAGTCATTGCCCGTGCAATGCCAGGCCAACGAATCAATGCCTTGCACCAAGCTGGTTCGGTTGTCTTCTGCCTGCACGACGTTTAATAATACTGTTGGTGCGCCGCCTTGCAACTGTAGGGGCGACCATTCTTGCTGCTGTTTGTCAAAGGTGAGGGCTTGGTTGCGTTTAAGGCAAACGATTTGTCGGCCGCTTCCTGCCAAGAATTGGAGCCATTTGGATTCGAGGTTGTCCATGTGCCACCCCCGAAATTTTATCTTGCCTACCAATGTAGGATTGCCGGGCAGTTCCTCCCAAAATCCCTTCGGCACTTCCATCCGCACTATCCAACCTTTGTGGCTAAAAACGCCGTTGTAGTTCAAAAACCAGATATGGCCGTCGGCGTCAACGACCATTTCGTTGAACACGTTCTCGGCGGGTAGCGAGCTGCCTGAATAGACTTTGTCAGTGGGCAAATCAGCTTGCCCCGGCAAATGGTAGGGTAACCGGAAGAACCGCTGTGATTTTTTACAAAAAATGTTCAAGCCCGTGCCATAAGTGCCCACGAGCAGGCAGTTGCCAAAATCACGCACACCACCGATAGCACTGCTGGACAGGCTGAGCGAGTCGTGAGGGTCGTTCACAAATACCTTTATCCGATGCCCATCGTAGCGGTTCAGGCCGTTCATCGTGCCAGCCCAGATGAAGCCTTCCCGGTCTTGCGCCAAGCAGGTGACGAAGCCCTGCGACAGTCCCTGCTCGATGCCAATATGCTCCAATGGCGGGCTTTGCGACCAAAGCTGCACATGGGATGAGAACAGGATGAAGAATATGAAATGCCAATGTTTCATTTGGACGACCAAAAACTTGGCAAAAATGCGTATAAATCTTAGAAACTGTTTGGAAAAACCGGACGTCAATCCCCTATCTAAATCACTTCCCACCGATCGTCAACTCGCTGTTTTGCCAATCTGGGTTTCTACTTCACCGTTCACGGTTTCCTCGCCTTCTCCCGGATACGCATTTTGCCTCGTCACTGGAGCCTAGGTGGTTGAGGACTTTAAGGAGTTTGCTCGTTCTATGAATTCTTTGCCAGCAAGTTTAAAAGTTCCTATATTTCAATGGTAGGGTAGCTCAATTTTGGGCAAGGTTAAGTATAAAAGCCAAATTGCGCAGCAAAAAACGATAAAAAGGCTAGTGAAACAGTGCGTTCACAACGGCGGTACATCCTTTTATGCTTGCGCAACTTTTTCAAAGATTTATAGCTCGTTTACACTGTTTTACAATTGAAAAAGCCAGACAGGCCCTTATGCCGATACCTTTGCGAGAAAAAAAATGAATAAAGCCATATTGTATTTATCGGCCAGTACCATGCTATTTGCAGGGGCGCTTCTTTTTTCCTGCGGCAGCACATCCAATTCAAAAGCGGCTGAAGTCGGCAGCGAGGCCCATCTGAACAGCTTGCAAATTGGCGACTATGTGGTAGAAATCTATGAGGACAAAAAAGGCAAGCTCTGGTTCGGAACCGTGGGCGAAGGCGTCGCCCGTTTTGATGGGAAAAAGCTCACCTATCTGACCGTTGATAGTGGCTTGGTGGACAACACCGTGGTAGCCATCGTCGAGGACCAGCTGGGCAATATATGGTTCGGTACCCACGGCGGCCTCTCAAAATATGACGGGACAGGCATCACCAATTACACCACCAAAGACGGCCTCTGCAACGACCGGGTTTCCCAGTTGCTGATTGATAAATCCGGCACCATCTGGGTCGGCACTTGGGGCAAAGTCTGCCGTTTTGATGGCACTCTTTTCACCGAATTTGAACTCCCAATACCAAACATTGAATTGCTGCCCTACCAAAGCACCATGAACTGGGTCACGGAAATCACGGAGGACTCGAAGGGCAATATCTGGTTCGGTAGGGATGGCTACGGGGCCTGCAAATGGGATGGAAAGTCGTTCACGAACTTCACCAAAAAGGACGGCCTCCTCTCCAACAACGTGCAGGTCATCCGGGAGGACAAGCAGGGCAATATCTGGTTCGGCTGCCGGGTCACCGAGAACGACCACCCCGACGCTGACAAGCGGAAAGGGGCGGGCGGTCTGAGCCGTTTTGATGGCAAAAAATTTACCCAATTCCCTGAAATAGAAGGGCTTAGCACCAACGAGACCTACGCCCTTCATGTGGACAAAGCAGGCAATGTCTGGATTGGAGCTAACAAACTCGGCGTTTACAAATACGATGGTAAAGGCTTCACTTTGTACAAAGAAACGGATAGGAAAGACATCGTTTCTGTATTTGGCTACGGCGTTCAGCACCTCCTGAAAGACAGCAAGGGAACGCTGTGGATTGGCCTGTCGGGCGGGCTTTTCCGGTTGGATGGGGAGGTGATTAGGAATGTGACGAGGGGTGGGCCGTGGTGAAGGTTTTAAGCATGTCTGTGGAGGAGGTGTTTGAGAGGTAGGTTTGTTGGAGAAAAAGCGGTAAATTTGTAGGAAATTAAACTGCAATGATAGCAGATATTATCACAATATCACCTGATGTACAAAGCGGAACACCCGTATTCGCCAGCACTCGTGTACCCATCAAGAATCTGTTTGATTACCTGCGGGGCGGGGATACGATTGAGGAATTCTTGCATGATTTTCCTTCGGTGAAGCGGGAACAAGTTGGCGGGTTGTTGGAGATTGTCGAAAACCTAATCACCTTAACACCCCATGAAAAAAAAGCTGCTGCTTGATGAGAACTTGCCCAACCCGCTGAAAAACGACTTTTCAGCGGGCTTCGAGGTTACGACCGTCCATGACCGAGGTTGGGCAAGCCTGAAAAATGGGAATCTCTTGGCTGCCATGACTGAGGTGGGAATCGATTACTTGCTAACAGTTGACAAGAACTTGCAGCACCAACAAAACTTGGAAAAATATCCCGTCAAATTGGTGGTGATTAGGACTTTTGACAATCGTTATAAACTTTTGAAAACCCTTGTTCCTAAAATAGAGGAAGCATTGAAGAATATGCCAGAAAATGCAAAGGTTTGGGAAGTTGATTTGAGGTACTAAACGCTGTGCTTACCGGGAAATGTTCAGGTCGTATGGCAGATTCCCCGCATGCAGCAAGTTGTCCAAGTATATCATGAACAAAGAATTAAAAAGTCATATCAGAAAGTTAGCAAAAAAATTCAATCACGAAATTGAATACCAAAATGATATTGTGATTTTGAAAAGCGAAATGAACAAAATTGAACTATGGGAGCCTGATAAATATGGGGTAAACATCTCCTACAATTTAAGTGATAATAACTTTCATAAGTTAAAGGTTGAGCATGAAGGCGTCTATGATATATTAATTGATTTATTTAGAAGAGAAACAGGAAGCAAATTGACCTTGAAAAATGGAGTCCTCCTGACAATAGAGGAATGGATTAAAGAAGAAGGCGAATTTGCTAAAGAAAAATTTGAAGAATTAAAAAAAGATTTACGATCCGTGCAAATTGAAGTCAGGGAATTGGGTGGAAATAGATATGAAGCCGAGTATTACGATGGGTTATTGATATTGAAAGACGACTTATGCTGGGCGAAATCGAATGTGATTCCGATTCCTTCATAATATCCAACTACTCAACCACCACCGTCCCCCTCCATTTCACACCATCCACCAACAAAGTAAGCCTGTAAACGCCCGCAGCCACTCCCCCCAAATCCACCGGAAACCCCTGCCCACGCAGCACCTCCCGACCCAGCACGTCCCAAACGACGACTGGCCCGTCCAAGTCAACGCCTTCCGGCAGTTTTGCCCACACCAGCCCACTCGTCGGGTTCGGGTAGAGCAGCCATTGCGGAGCAGCCAAACCCGCTTCCTCGGCCACAGCGTCAATCGGCTCTTCTTCGCAAATATTGTCCAGCAGGGCTTGGTACTTGGGGGCCGTTTCGAGGTACGGCGGCTGAATGTCAATATCGTTCAGTACGCCCCAAGAGCCGTAGATGCTCTCCTGCGGGCCAGCGAGGCTGAAATTGCCGAACAGGCGGCTGCCCCACGAGCGAATAGTGTCGAGCATGTCGCCGTAGAGCGCATGGATTTCGGGGCTGTACTGCGCATCCCACATGGCCTGCTGGTAGGGGTATGGGATGCCGAACACATTGCCGACGAAGTGCTGCCCGCCTTCGTAGTTGATGATGCCCTTGCCCAAGAGCTTGATATTATTGTAGTCCTGAAAAACGTATGGACGGAAGCCCGCCCATGCATTCCGGGCATTTTCGATGATGTCCGCTGGGGTGCTGCTGGCGTTGAGGACGGGGTTGCCCGTGTCCGAGTGGTCGAGGCCGAGGTAGCTGGCGGGCGAGGCCAAATCCCAATCATCGGGGTCGAGTTGGGAGAGGATTTGCTCGTTGATATAATTGTAGCCCGCTTGCAGGCCGAGCACTCGTTTCACCCTCGATTTCTCAGCGCCAAAGACCTCGTGCCAGATTCGGAAGGTCTGCCCCGCCCGAATGGCCATCGCCCGGCCATAGTTGAGGTTGCTGGGAGCGTTGTCAGCGTTGTAGTGCGCTTGCGCAAAAATCCAGTTCCAGACTTCGTTGCTGTATTCGAGGTAAATGGTCAGGCCGGGGTCGAGTTGGTCACGGAAGAGGGCAGCCATCTGCGCCACATAGTTGCTGTCGGCGGCGTGCGGCACGCAGAGCCAAACGTCTTTTTTCAGCTGGTTCGCCAATTTCACCATCATTTCATAAGGCACACCCGTGGGCACGGCATAGGTGAAATGCGTGAGCGAGCTGCGGTCTTCCCAATGTACGGCGGGGTTGCCGTTGGTGCGCCCCCAGTCCATGAAGCGCAGGGCCTTGAACGGCTTGATTTTATCCAAAAAGCCTTCGTAAAACGGCTCGGCGTCGAGGTCGGCAAACTCATCGGCGAGGCGCAACAGGCGGATATTGCGCACATGGTCACCCAATTGCGAAGCATTTACCATGAAGAAAATATTGCCTACTATGTCCACTGAGAACTCGATGCGACCGGGCGCATTGCTCGTCACCGTCACGCCACCACCTACCGAAAGTTCGCCCGTACCATCATATAGCAGCACACAGGTTTCGCCGGGCGGCAAATTGGCACCCTCGCTCGAAATCACGTACCGCAGCTTGTTCGGCACCCCATTGGCCATTTGTGGCACTTGCGTCGGGTAGCCATCGGCATCAAATTCAATCAATGCCAAGTTCCCGTTGTCCCAACAAAAACAATCGTCGTTGAAGGCAATCGGCTCCGAGCGGACGTGCTTCATCAAATTGCGCAGCGGCCGCTCCGGTACCCAGTCGGCGAAGCCGCTCAGGTTCGTACCGATGGCGAGGTCGCATTGCTGGGGCTGCCAGCCTGGGCAGGTATTGCTGTCAATGGGGACGATGAACTTGAAATCGTCGCTGCACCCGGCGTTGCTCGTGGCACTGTAGATATATAGGCCAAGGTTGAGGTTATGAAACTCGTTACCGTTAGTGAGCGGCAAGTCCAGCCCTTGAACATTTTTTAGGGTGAAATTTTCAGGGTGGTCATTGATACGGATGATTCCTCCAGTGCCATCGCAGTCGGCTTGTTTCACCAAGGTAAAACTGCTGAGGCAAGGATACGAGCCGCCTTGGTTCCTAACCGTTATCGGATAAACGGCGGTGTGCTGCTGCCCGCTCTGGTCGGTGACAGTGAGGCGGGCAGTGAGCTGGCCGAGGGCGGTATAGGTATGCGTTTGCGAAGCGCCCGTTGCCGAAGGCGAACCATCGCCGAAGTTCCATTGGTAGGTGAGTGGGCCACTCTCTGGGTCGTAACTTGTTGAACCAGAAAGGATTACGGTGAAAGGCGCTTCCCCGTCGTTGCTGCTGGCTGTGATGATGGCCACGGGCGGCAGGTCAATGGTGACGGAGGCATCCGGGGCGGCACAGGCATAGCTGGTACCGAGGCGGATTTCGTCCACGGCGCCGTTGCCGGGGTCGCTGCCTAGGTAGGTGACGGCGCTTCGCAAAACAAGTGGGACAGCGCTGCTTTGCGATAAAACGGGCGTAGGGCTGCCACTGCCAAGTTCGGCGGGGTTGATGAAGAGGTCAATGCCCGTGCCGTTGGGGTTGAAGGTGAATTTCACGACGAAAAAAGCCGTAGTGCCGATGCTGACGGGCACCTGAGTCGGGAAGTATTGGTCGCCTAGGCGCAGCGTCCAGCGGCGCTCGCCCGCTACATCGCTGTCTGCACCGAAGTAGCCGAACTGCACTTTTTCGCCCGTGCAATTGTCGCACCAAGGAAGGCCGCTGCCGTGCAGCCCGGCGAAGACCCGCTGGCCAGTGTTCTGGTCTTTGCGTAGCAATGCGCTCATCCATAGCTCGCCGCCGTTTGCTGAAGTGCCGATGCCCTCGTTGAACTCACTGACGTACTCGCCGAAAGGCCCGGCATCGGAGGTGTTCAGCCTGCGGCCAGCGGTGAGATAGACCCGCCCGCCCGTTGCGAAGCGGCCAATGGTCTGCAAATTGCCGAAGGCAAGGCTGCCCGTGCCGCTGCTGGTCTGGTAGCCGGGCAGGGTTTGGTCGTCGTTTTGGGTGAGCCAAGGCTCGGCCCAGCCGGAGCCGCCGTTGAGGTCGTCGAGCGGGGCGGCGGCAGGGTAGTCGAAGCCATCGTAGGCCAAATATGTGCAGGGCACTTGGGCGAAAGGCACCAGTGGAAGAAGGAGGAATATTAAGCTGCGCATGTGTGTGATGGATGATTTATACAAACCTAGACTTTTTTGAACACAAAGAGAATGCTGCTTTGAAAAATGTTGTCCGAAGATTTCCGACCAAAAAACAGCACTCATTTACCAAAAACAGAAAGTTGGCCCCGGTGGAGTTTTTGCACCCCCATATTTGCATCATCAATCGAAACAAACTCCTTGAATGCAAGGATGCTTCCGAAGAAAGTTTCAAAAAGGCACACAAATAAAAGGCTTGCCAAATAAAAGACTGAACCTAAAGAAGCTTTGTTTTGAATAAAAACTAACTGATTTCACAAAGACACATCAAATTGTTCATGAAAACTTTAATCACAACTATTACTTTCTTCCTCCTTGGCTTTTTTGCTTCTGCTCAGAACTGCGGCTCAATCGTCGGTTTCGACTACACCATCCACAACAATAACAACGGCACCTCAACCTATGATTTTTGGTTGACGGTTCAAGCGACTTCTGGTGGCGATAAAAGCGTAAAATTCTCCATCTATTGTGGAAACTATTATTTTATTCAAAATCAGTGCGCCTCTAGCCATGCTCAAACGACAGTTTATCATTATGGCCCATATACCGCAACTTCTTGTTCCAACGAAATCCAACTACTGTGGAGTGGTCATACCAATAGCGTATGTGGGGGCACTACCTGCATACCGCCCCAGGTTTATCAGGGGCCAAATTTATTGCCTGTCGAAATGGTTTCCTTCAAGGTGGAAAAACAAGCAGAAGCTGCGTTGGTAACTTGGGCAACGGCCTCGGAAAAAAACAACGATAAATTCGTTGTGGAGCGCAGCACCGACGGAAGTGATTTCGTGGAAATAGGTGAAATTGCCGGAAACGGCACGACCGACGAAGCTAAATCATACCGCTTTATTGACAAAAACCCAGCAACTGGCATCAATTATTACCGCCTGAAGCAAGTGGATTTTAACGGCACAGAAGATTTTAGTTCGGTGGCAAGCATTGCCTTCGAGCAAGGAGAATCGGTAAGGATTTACCCGACACTCGTGCAGAACAGCCTCAATATCTCAATGCCTAAAGAAATTGCAGCATCCGAATTGACACTCGTGATTTTAAATATGCAGGGTGCCAAGGTATTCCAAACGCAGGTACAAGGCGCTACGCTGCAAAATATCACGCTGTCAACACTTAATCCTGGACAATACTTGGTGCATATCACCAATCATCAAATCAAAGAACAAACAATAATTTTCAAACAGTAATTCACATTAACAGAACATCACACTGACCCTATTTTTAAATGTTGATGTTTGTGATTTCATAAAGAGCAAAAACTTGAACATTCACTTAGCCTATTTTTTCTTGAACAATCACACACTTACTTTTCCATAAAGAACAAAAACTCGAACAAATCTTTAGCTTATTATTTCTTGAACAATCACACACTTGCTTTTCCATAAAGAACAAAAACTCGAACAAATCTTTAGCTTATTATTTCTTGAACAATCACAGTGACTATTCCATAAAGAGCAAAAACTTGAACATTCACTTAGCCTATTTTTACTTGAACAATCACACACTTGCTTTTCCATAAAGAACAAAAACTTGAACAAAAATATACCTCGCCCTAAACACCACGAACATTGATTTTAACCTACAAAAACTATAAAGAAATAATTGGGCAGTATGAAAAATATGATTATAACGCTTAACCCAAGCTTTTAAAGAATCTTTGTTTGCATACTACTTCAATGTTGAAATGATTAAGTGAAATTAGCAATTATTTTGGAGCACCAGAGCATTCGCCTTGGTGCTTTCTTTTTTTTTGCAAATGGAGGTGTAACATAAAAAAAGCCTGCCAGCCGAAAATTCGACTGGCAGGCTTTTCACCAAATCAAGGCATAAACATTAAACCAGCATCGGGGCAATGGCCAAGCCAACAAGACAGGTCAGTTTAATCAAGATATTCATCGAAGGCCCTGATGTATCTTTGAAAGGGTCGCCGATAGTGTCACCAATAACAGCAGCTTTGTGCGGGTCTGAGCCTTTGTGGTGTACTTCGTCATTAATGACAGCACCTTTTTCAAAGGACTTCTTGGCATTGTCCCAAGCACCACCAGCATTGGACTGGAACAAGGCCCAAAGCACACCGCTAACGGTCACGCCCGCCATATAACCGCCCAGCGCCTCGGCACCGATGACGAAGCCAATGAAAATGGGCGTGAGAATGGTAATGGCGCCTGGAATAATCATTTCCCGAAGGGCAGCCTTGGTGGAGATGTCCACGCACTTGCTATAGTCTGGCATTCCTGTCCCTTCCATGATGCCCGGAATTTCACGGAACTGGCGGCGAACTTCTTCCACCATGCTCATGGCAGCACGGCCCACGGCGTTCATTGCGAAAGCACTGAACACGACGGGAATCATAGCGCCTATGAAAAGGGAGGCCAGCACATTGGCCTTGAAGATATTGATGCCATCAATTTTGGTGAAGTTCACATAAGCGGCAAAGAGACCGAGCGCCGTGAGTGCTGCGGATGCAATTGCGAAGCCCTTGCCAATGGCCGCCGTGGTATTGCCCACGGTATCGAGGATGTCGGTGCGGTGGCGCACTTCCTTGGGCAGGTGGCTCATTTCGGCGATGCCGCCAGCGTTGTCGGCGATGGGGCCGAAAGCGTCAATGGCCAATTGCATGGCAGTGGTGGCCATCATTGCGGAAGCAGCCATTGCCACGCCGTAAAAACCAGCGAAGCTGTAGGAACCCATGATGGCAATCGCAAAAAGGATAACCGGAATTGCCGTGGACATCATACCGATGCCAAGGCCAGCAATGACGTTGGTGGCAGCGCCCGTGCCGGAGCGATGAACGATGCCTCTCACGGGCTTGCGGCCCAAGCCTGTATAGTATTCGGTGATGACAGAAATGGCGGCGCCAACCACCAAGCCAAACACCACTGCCACGAATACGTGCCAGCTCTTGACGATGTGCGGGGTGGTTTCGCCAAAGAATTTCATGCTGATTTGCTCCGGCAACATGAATTGAATGGCGAAATAGCAGGCAATGGCCGTGAGAATCAACGAAATCCAGTTGCCTTTGTCGAGGGCTCTTTGGACGCTACGGGTCTCGTGGTTGTCGCCCTTGATGGACACGAACCAGCTACCGATGATGGAGAACACGATGCCCAGGCCAGCGATGAGGATGGGCAGGAGGATGGGGCCAAGGCCACCAAATGCATCCGTAAAACCTTCATTGTCACGGATGAGGTAGTTGCCGAGCACCATTGCGGCCAGCACCGTGGCCACATAGGAACCGAAAAGGTCGGCGCCCATACCAGCCACGTCGCCCACGTTGTCGCCCACGTTATCGGCGATGGTGGCGGGGTTGCGGGGGTCGTCTTCCGGGATGCCAGCCTCTACCTTTCCCACGAGGTCGGCACCAACGTCGGCGGCTTTGGTGTAGATGCCACCGCCAACCCTTGCGAACAGGGCGATGCTTTCCGCACCGAGGGAGAAGCCAGCCAGCACTTCCAGTACCCGCTCCATTTCATGCCAGCCCGTCATTTGGCCGTTCATGAAATAAGTGAAAAAGACGATGAAAAGGCAGCTCAAGCCCAACAGGGCTAGGCCAGCCACGCCCATTCCCATCACGGTGCCGCCCTTGAAAGAAACGGCGAGCGCCTTGCTGAGGTCGGTGCGGGCAGCGTGTGCGGTGCGCACGTTGGCCTTGGTGGCGATTTTCATGCCCGCATAACCTGCGCCAGCACTGAAAGCCGCCCCTATCACAAAGGCCACTACGATGAGCCAGTGCGAGGTTTCTACTTGTGTGGAGAGCCAGCCGAGGCCAGCCCCAGCGAGCAGTACATAGAAGGCAAGTACACGGTATTCAGCCTTCAAGAAGGCCATAGCGCCAACGGAAATATGGTCGGCGATTTCCTTCATCCTGTCGTTGCCGGCCTCTTGCTTGTTGACCCAATTGGTCAGATAATACATATAAGCTAATGCAAGCAGTCCGAAGCCGGGTAGCCAATAAATTAAACTTGACATGGGTATTGAAAATAATATGGAAGAATCAGGTTGGCCGGAAGCCCTATAGGTGAGTTTGGAAAGGGACTAAACACTTCTCCTGATTCGGGCTGCAAATTTCTTGCTTATTTTGGATATAAGCTTGATACAGATAGATTTTTTTGTACGAATTTTTCTTATTTTTTGAGTTTTCCTAAGAAAAGGGTTCTATTTCGACTTGATAGGAAATTCTATTTTTAGGGAAATTAGCTTTGCAATCTGTGTCCTTATTTCGGAAAAGGCTTTTTCCTAGATACAATATTCCATTCACGGCTTGATTGAGGAAAATTACTAGAAATCCAACAATCCTACCAATCCACATCCTTGAAAATGCGGGTATGGGATAAGTATTTCTTGCGATTTGACATTCGCTCCAGCATCCATTTAGCAAAACGACGGGGGCGACGGTCATTGTGTTGCCGCCGCCCCCGTTTATCGGAACCCCCAAAGATTGGGCAATTATTACTTCAAATCATACTTGATGGGCAAGGTGAATTGCACCCTCACGGGTACCCCCCGTTGCTTGCCGGGCAGCCATTTCGGCATCAATTTCACCACCCGTATGGCCTCTTCGCCGCATCCGCCGCCGATGTCCCTCACTGTTTTCACGTTTGTTATGGAGCCGTCCCGTTCCACAACAAAAGTAATATAGACCGTGCCTTGCACCCCGTTTTCCCTGGCCAGAACGGGGTATTGGATGTTTTCATAAATGAACTTGAGCAAGGCAGCCTCCCCATCTGGATAAACGGGCATTTGCTCCACAATCTTGAAAGGGGCCGCTTCTTTGGCTGGTTTTTCATCCTCAACGACTGCCTTTGGAGCGGGAGCCTCTCCAACTGGCGCATCATCAAGGCCGTCGGGCACACCGTCCTTGGAGCCTTCCCTTGTAACGGTGCTGATTTCAACATCCTTTAACTCGTCAATGGTTGGAGGTGCTTCCTCTTCGGTCACATCTTCGTCCCGCTTAACCTTCGGGGCCACGAATGCGATTGTTGCTTTCCGCAATAGCTGTTTCTCAACCGGTGGTGGAGGTGGCGGCGGTGGCGGTGCGTTGGGGTCGAGCGGTGGCGGCTCGGCAAGGTTCACTTCTGCTGAAATGAGTTGTTCTTCATCCCCATGTAGCCGTTCCTTCATCAGCCTAGCAATATTGGGGACGTTGATGGCTACGAGGAACAATACAACGGCAACTATATTGCCCCAAGTGAGATAGGAGCTATAATGCTTTCTGATTGCGTAAGCACCATAATTTTTGTTGCGGTTGCGGAACATGATGTCGTTCCAATCGGCGTGGAGGTAGTCCATTGATAGTACCTCGTCCGCTTTGCTGTTGATTTTAGAAATGTCGCCCATGACGTAAATGTTTGAGATGTATTGGTTCTCAAAGGTGGCAACAAGTACAGCGAGACTGAATGCGGAAACTCACCGTCCAACGATGAGAATTGTTACTGTCACGGGCTTCGGGTGGCTGATTTTGCGAAGCAAAATTTACCCTTTCAGTTCAAACTTAATGGGCAGGGTTTGCCTTACTTTTATGGGACGGCCCTTGATTTGGCCGGGATGCCAAGCGGGCATTTTCTTGATGATGCGAACCGCCTCTTCGGTGCAGCCGCCCCCGATGTCGTTGAGCGGCTTGACATCGGCAACAACGCCGTTTTTATCCACCGTGAAACTCACCCGCACGATGCCTTCAATCCCCTTGTCTATGGCAGGTTTCGGGTATCGGATGTTTTCATAAATAAACCGCAGCATGCCCGCCTCGCCATTGGGAAAAACTGGGGGCCGGTCCTCTTTGTCGTTGTACTCCGCCATTGGATACACGATGGGCGTCTCCTCCTGCTTCTTGGTAGCATCACCAGCCTCGCCCTCACCGTCCGTATCCGCAGCGCCAGTGGTATCCACTTCTACTTCGTTTTCGGTCACGACCGTGATTGGCTCACTGGGAATTGGCAGCGGGTCGGTGGGGGCTTTTTTCGTTGGTTTCGGCTTTGGCTTTTTCTTCGCCTTTTTGGGTTCCTCCTTGATAACCGGCGGCGTTGCAGGCTTTTTGGGCGGCGGCTCGTTCAGGGTGACCTCCGTAAAGTGCAGCGTTTCATCATCCGCTTCATCAGGGTTGAAAAGGTTAAGAATACTTGGAAAATTCAGAAAAATGAGGAAAAGTCCAATTGCTATCGTGCTCGCCAAAATGAGCCGTTTGGGATAGCGCTTTCTGAGCAGATAGGCCCCATAATCTTTGTTGCGATAGCGGAAAACGACGTCCTCCCAATCAGCATGGAGGTAATCCAGCTCGTCGTTGGCATCCATTTCCTGCTCCGTATTATCACGCATCAAATCGTTGGTTGAGTCTAAAAACTTTGGTTGACGGTGGTTCCCCGCAACAAGCCTACTTGGTATCGGCCTGTTTTTCGGGCGCAATTTATCCCTGCGCCAACATCAACGAAAGTTTTTCAACAAATGTTTTCGCAGCCAAGCATTTGAACCCATCCTTTTCAAAGCTGTTCCAATGCGCCCAACCAACTGCTCGGTGCCTTCAAATACGGCAGCCAAAACGCAATACTTCACTAGTTTTGCCTGACGGAACGAAAATTTCAACACTTAAAAGCTATCCAAAAAAATGAAAAAACAGGTACTTACACTAGCTATCGCCAGCCTATTGTTCGCCTTCGGCAAAACGCAGGACACCTTCTCCATCGTCGCCGTGGACAGCCTGACGGGCGAGGTGGGCAGCGCCGGGGCTTCTTGCATCAGTGCCGACAACCTAGCGCTCTACTTCCCCAACGACGACCCAGATTTCATTGGCGACCTATTGCCGGGCATCGGTGCCATCAACACGCAGGCCTCCTATCATGCTGGTAATCAGTCCGATGCGCACAATGAACTTGAAAACGGCAGCACCCCGGCTGAAGTCATTGATTACCTGAGCTTTAACGATGTGCAGGGCAATCCCGGCATCCGGCAATATGGCATTGCCGCCCTCATCAATGGCCAACCAATGGCTGCTGGCTATACTGGCGCCGATTGTTTTGACTATAAAAACCACGTGACCGGGCCTAATTATTCCATCCAAGGCAATATCCTGCTTGGCCAGCAAATCCTTGATTCGATGCAGGCCCGTTTCCTCGCCGCCGAAGCCCAAGGGAAATGCCTGGCCGAACGCCTCATGGCCGCCTTGCAGGGCGCAAAAGTGCCGGGCGCCGATACCCGTTGCCTCGGCAACGGCACTTCCGCCATGTTCGCCTTCGTCAAAGTGGCCAAACCCGACGACGACCCTGCCTCCCCTACCCTGCGCCTTTTCGTGTCGTACAACCCCGTTGGCATCGAGCCAATTGATAGTTTACAGGCATTGTTCGACGAAGCTGCGCCCTGTTTTGTGAATGCAACCGAACAACGGCAGCCGCTCGAATTCTCTTTGCTACCGAACCCCACAACGGGCGTTTTTCAATTGGAAATGGCTGCCGAGCAAACTGTGAATGTGGAAATTTTTGATGCCGCTGGCAAAAGGCTGGCCGTTCACAAGCAGCTTCGCACAGACGAAAAACTGAGCTTGAAACAAACGGGGGTTTACCTGTTGAAGGTCTCCACCTCCGATGGGCGAGGCAGTTGGAAGCGACTGGTGGTGCGATAAGCTGCCGCCAAATCAAGGTATGTTATTGGGGTGTTTTTGAAACATGCTTGCCGATTTTTCAAAAACACCCCAAAAATGCTTCCGACGCAGTTTTACTTGACCAAGTGAATTTCCCCCTTCCTGAAAATCCGCTCCACCCTACCGTCGCAGTTCCTCGCATCCAGGGTCATCCAATAGACCATCACCGCAGGGTTCATCTCCTTGCCCCGCAGCAGGCCGTCCCAGCAGTCGTTGATGTCCGTCGTCTCGAAAAGTTTCTCGCCCCAGCGGTCGAAAATCATCAGTTCGTAGGACAGCACATCAAGGTCGGGCTTGACGAAGCCTTGGTAACAGTCGTTGATGCCATCGCCATTGGGTGAAAAGGAATTAGGCAGGTAAATCAAGCGGTTCACCGAAAGTTCGACCGCTGTCACCCCCACTTGGCCACTTGCCGCTTCGCAATCATTGGTGGCCGTGAAGCTGTAAAGGCCGGGCGTACTTACCGATATTTGAGGAGCCGTAGCGATGACGCCCGTACTGTCCCGCCACTCCCATGCCAGCGGCAGTTGGCTGCTCACTGTCGGGCTCAGCACCACCGTTTCGCCGCAGACCAGCGTCTCGTCCTGCACCGTGACTTCAATGGGCGGTATGGCTCCGATACTGGTTTGCTCCGCAAAAACACAACCGTTTTGGTCTCGCAAAGCCACCGTGTAATTGCCCGGTGGCAGCCCAGCGAACAGCGTGTCCGTTTGAAAAACACTGCCATTCAAGGAGAACTGATACGGCCCCGTGTTGCCCTGTATATTGCCTACGGCAATGCTGCCGTTCAGCGCATTCCAGCAGATTTGCGCAGCAGATAAATCATAACTCACTGACGGCAAGGCGGTTACGCTCACCTGCACCACCGAGTCGCAGCCCGCTTGGTTTGTCCCAACCCATTCGAAGGTCTCGTTCGCCGACAAGGTTTGGCCGTTGTAATCCACTGTTTCGCCCTCGCAAACTTGCAAGGCCAGTTGGGTCGTGTCGCTTTGCGCAGCAACCACCGTCACCGTCACGATGCTGTCGCAAAACAGCCAATTGGTCAGTGTGAAATCCATGCTCGTGCCCGTCGGTACTGGGGTGCCATTGTACGTTGCCAACTCGCCGGGGCAAGCCACCAATTGCAGGCTGCTGGCACTGGTCGGAAGCGCCGCCACGTCCACAATAATCGTGTCTTGGCAGCCCCATTGGTTCGTCTCATAGAAGGTTTGCGAAGTGCCCGCAGGTACCTGATTGCCGTTGTAATCATAGAATTCACCCTCGCAAATAAACCCACCTATGGTCATAACCGAAGTTTGGAATGCCGCCACAGAAACCGTTACAATGCTGTCGCAACCGAGCCAGTTGGTCAGCGTGAAATCCATGCTCGAGCCCGTCGGGACTGGCGTTGTGCCATACATAGCAC